>CAZZVZ010000095.1:0-9550 GCA_964657655.1 Gammaproteobacteria bacterium
CCTGCGGCGCGTGCAGGACGTAGTGGACCTTCTCCATCGCCATGGCAATTCTCATCGCGCCGATGTGCGGTGGTCCCTCGTAGGTCCAAACGGTCAGCTGCATGTCAGACGCCCAGTTTGGTTCTGCGGATCAAGGGTCGCGCGAACAGTTCGGCCAGATCGCCGGCCTGTTCGAATCCCTGGATCGGGGTGAAGACCAACTCGATCGACCACTTGGTCGTCAGACCTCTTGCCTCGAGCGGGTTGGCGAGTCCGAGACCGCACACCACCAGATCGGGCGCACTCTCAAAGCATCGATCGAGCTGCCGTTCCACGTGCTGCCCTTCCACGATACGGGTGTCCGATGGCAGCAGGGCCAGGTCCTCCGCCAGGTGCTGACGATGCAGGTAAGGTGTTCCGACCTCGACCAGCACCATGCCCAGTTCCCGCGACAGAAAGCGGGCCAGCGGAATTTCGAGCTGGGAATCCGGAAAGAAGAAGATGCGCTTGCCGGTCAGTTCGGCGCGGTAATGCGACAGAGCGCGCTCGGCGCGAGTCACGCTCGCAGCGATGCTCTGTTCGACATGCTCGGCACCAATGCCAAAACTGAAGGCCGCTGCCTGGAGCCAGGCGCGTGTACCTTCGATACCGATTGGAAATGGCGCGCTGATGCGTCTTGCCCCGCGTTCCTCCAGCGCGCGCGCTGTGTCGGCGAGAAACGGTTGCGCCAGCAGGAAGCGCGTCGAGGAACCAACCTTGGGCAGGTCGCCCGCGAGGCGCGGCGGGAAGAAGGCCAGCTCGGTAATACCGATCTGCTCGAACAGCCGGCGAAACTGATCTTCGACCACATCTGATAGCGCGCCGACCACCAGCAGACTGGTGGCTGCACTCGCAGCACTTGGCGGCAGTTCGGGGACGAGCGAGGCAAGACATGCATCCTCGCCCTGCGTGAAGGTCGTCTCGATGCCACTGCCGGAGTAGCTCAGGACGCGGGCTCTGGGGCTGAACTGGCGTGACAGACGACCTGCCGCGCGTGATAAATCGAGCTTGATGACTTCTGACGGGCAGGAGCCGACCAGGAACAACAAGCGGATGTCAGGACGGCGCTCGAACAGCCGCGCGACGACCCGGTCGAGCTCATCGTTCACGTCGGCCAGGCCAGCAAGATCGCGTTCATCGATGATCGCGGTAGCAAAACGCGGCTCGGCAAAAATCATCACCCCGGCAGCCGATTGCATCAGATGCGCACAGGTGCGTGAGCCCACGATCAGGAAGAATGCATCCTGGATCTTGCGATGCAGCCAGATGATGCCGGTCAGGCCGCAGAAGACTTCACGCTGGCCACGCTCTTGCACGATCGGGATGTCGACGCAGCCGCTGCCATGGCGAACCAGCGGCGCTGCTGCGAGCGGGAGCGGTGCATTCATGAGAAAGCGTCCAGCTGCGTGAGCCGCGCGCCATCTCGTGGCGCGCCCTGCAGTCGCGCAGCGCGCAGTTTCAGGAGGAACTGGGCTGCATTGATCGCGTAGGAAGCATACGCTGCCAGCGCCAGGAACATCAGTTGGCGGGTCTCGATCCATCCGGTCAGAAGACCGATGAGGTAGATGGTGTGCAGCCCGATCACCACCATGCTGACGGCGTCTTCCCAGAAAAAGGCGGGGGCGAACAGATATTTGCCGAAGACCTCTTTTTCCCAGATCGAGCCGGTCACCATGATGGTGTAGAGCACCATGGTCTTGACGAGAATCGATGCCGTGGCGCTGGCCTGACCCTGACCCGTCAGGAGAAAGCGCACCACCAGCGCCACGCTGATGAGGAAGACCAGGAACTGGAGCGGTGCCAGGATTCCCTGTACCAGGGTCCAGGGAGAAGCATCGCGGCGCAGTCGCTCTTCGGCTGAGTAGAGCGCCCGGGCAGTACTTGGAACGGCAGTTTTGCGGGACATGGTGTCTTTAGCGCAGCAATGCCCAAAATCTAGCCCCCCAATTTAAAAGTGTCAAGCTAGACTGACGTAACATTAGATTGACATTTACCCTTACATCGACAAATCTAGGAGAAACTCTTTGACGAAAGTGAGCGCCGATGCAACCATGCCCGGCAGATGCAAGCACGCGGAAAGGCTGCCCCTGAGATGAGCTACCGCGACAAGAAAGGAGTCTGGGTGCCTGGACCGCGGCGCAAAGGTCCGGCGCAGAATCAGCGTCGTTTGGGCGGTGCGGGGCGCTTTCTGGAGGAGGGACCGATGGATGGCTTGACGCAAGATGGGTTGACATATTGCGGTTTGATGCAAGGAAGTGCGAACGGGGCGTGGTGGCCACAGGACGCGCAGCACGACAAACTGGCTGGACTTGCCGACCTGGCCGAGCGCCACGGGGCGAGCGAGATCGCCGAGCGGCGCCTTTCCCTGGCGCAGACCATCGAGGCTGAAATCATCCCGCGGCTGATGTTGCTGCACCTCGATGTCGCGCCGGTCGAGCCGGTCGTGGCGCCTGGCGTCGACGGACCGGCAGAAGTCTTGAAATTCTGTGCGCTCGTGATGCAGCGGCCACTTTCCGAAGCGCTCGAGCGGATTGTCCAGATGCAAGCTGCTGGGGTGTCGCTCGAGACGATTTACCTCGATCTGTTCGCGCCGGTCGCGCGCCATCTGGGCGAGATGTGGGAGGCCGATACCTGCAGCTTTGCTGATGTCACGATCGGGTTGAGCCGCCTGCAGCAGCTGATGCAGACTCTGAGCTCGAGTTTTTGCGACGAGCGGGTCACGGTCGGCAGGTCACCGCGCGCCCTGATGCTGCCTTCACCTGGCGAGCAGCACACGCTCGGCCTTTATATGGTGTCGGAATTTTTTCGTCGTGAAGGCTGGGATGTGTGGGGAAATTCCTTCCCTGCCGAGCTTGACGTTGCCACACTTGTCAAAGCAGAGTGGTTTGACGTGGTCGGTTTTTCGCTCGCAGGTGAAGTCAAGCTGGATGCTCTGAAACCATGCATTGACGCGCTGCGCAGAGCATCGCTGAACCCGCAAATCAAGGTTCTTCTGGGTGGGCCGCTGCTACTCGCACAGCCACAGTTGGTCGAACAGGTCGGTGCTGACGCGATGGCACTCGACGCTCGGCATGCGATCAAGGTTGCAACTGAACTGGTGGCATCTGACAGATGGCGATGAAGAATGGATAAAGGTTGATGACGGTGACTGGAGCAGATTCTTGAGCAGGATGACGCGAAGTGCGGCGGTAAAATTGGATGATGACGGGAACGTTGCCGAGGCGCAGCTGCCGAGTATTGGCCGCAGCCTGCTGGCTGGGATCGATGCCGACGCGACCGCGATGCTGATCGCGGCTGCCTCGGATATTGCCCTCATCATTGATGCGGAAGGCACCGTTCGCGAAGTCACATTCGGCAGCGAAGCGGCCGGGCTCGAAGGTTATCGCAAGTGGATCGGTCAGCTCTGGATCGATACCGTGACGGTGGAAAGCCGACCCAAGGTCGAAGCACTCCTGGAAGACGCCGTCGGCAAGCCGCCGCACAAGTGGCGCCACGTGAATCATCCCTCGTCGGGCGGCGCGGACATTCCGATTCTCTATTCTGCGGTGCGCGCCAGCAAGGGCACCACCATCGCATTCGGGCGCGACCTGCGCGGCATCGGCGTGCTGCAGCAGCGCCTGGTCGAGGCACAGCAGTCGATGGAGCGCGATTACTGGCGCTTGCGGCACGCTGAGACCCGCTACCGTCTGATGTTCCAGATGGCCTCGGAGGCGGTTCTGATCGTGGATGCCTCAAATTACAAGATTGTCGAAGCCAATCCGGCAGCAGCCGCATTGCTGGGAGATTCCTCCAAGCGCATCGTGGGCCGAACCTTCTTGGAAGGATTCGACAAACACAGCACCGAGACGCTCGAGACGCTGCTGGCAGCAGCCAGGACCTCGACCAAGGTTGACGATGTTCGCGTCAAGATGCCGGGCAACCCGGTGCGCGAGTTTCTGGTTTCTGCATCCTTGGTCCGGCAAGAAAGCGGCACGCTGTTCCTGATCCGGCTGGCATCTGCTGGTGACGAGGCGAGTCGTGCAGCAGACGCGCCCAAGTCGCTGCTGATTCGTGCCGTGGAAAATGCGCCGGACGGCTTCGTGGTCACCACCGCCGAAGGCGAAATCCTGATCGCCAACCGCGCCTTTGCCGAGATGACTGAACTGGTCAGCGAGGATCTGGCGCGTGGCCAGCCGCTCGGACGCTGGCTTGGCCGCCCTGGTGTCGACATGAGCGTATTGATCTCGACCTTGCGCCAGCACGGTTCGGTGCGTCTCTACGACACCAAGCTCAGAGCCGATAGCGGTTCTGCCATCGATGCGGAAGTCTCGGCGGTTGCCGTTGCTCACGGAAACGACACCTGTCTTGGCTTTACCATCCGCCACATCGGTCAGCGCCTCAGTAGCGAGAGCGGCGTGCAAAAGGCGCTGCCGCGTTCGGTTGAACAGTTGACGGAGCTGGTGGGACGCGTATCCCTCAAAGACCTGGTGCGCGAGTCAACCGATCTGATTGAAAAGCTTTGTATCGAAGCGGCACTCGAACTGACGCAGGATAATCGCGCCTCGGCTGCCGAGATGCTCGGGCTTTCGCGCCAGAGCTTGTACGTCAAGCTGCGTCGCTACAATCTGGGTGACCTGGATTCGGAAGCCGATCTGTAGCCAAGTCCCGCCTCATATCGGGGCAATTCCCTAGCCAAAAAAACGTAAACATACGTTGACACAATGAAGTGTCAACGCTATGTTTTGGCTATGGCTCGTCCGCATCTCTCCGCTGTCGCCGAACTGTTGAAGCCAATCACCTGGTTTCCGCCGATGTGGGCGTTTGCATGCGGGGCGGTCGCCTCCGGGACGTCACCCTCAGGTCGCTGGCTGGTTGTAATTGTCGGTGTGCTGCTTGCAGGACCTCTTGTGTGCGCGACCAGTCAGGCGGCCAACGACTGGTTCGATCGCTTTGTCGATGCCATCAACGAACCGCATCGCCCGATTCCCTCCGGTCGCATGCCAGGTGAGTGGGGCTTCTACATCGCCGTCGCCTGGACCGTGCTGTCGCTTGGCGTGGCCGCGACTCTTGGCTGGTGGGTGCTTGGTGCCGCAGCCTTCGGGCTGCTGCTCGCCTGGCTCTACAGTGCGCCCCCGATCCGCCTCAAGAAGAATGGCTGGTGGGGCAATTCGGCGTGTGCCCTGTGCTACGAGGGCCTGGCATGGATCACCGGCGGCGCGGTGATGATCGGCGGCGGCATGCCGCACTATCGGTCCTTCCTGCTGGCTTTTTTCTACAGTGTCGGCGCCCACGGCATCATGACCTTGAACGACTTCAAGTCGATTGATGGCGACCGGCAGATGGGAATCAATTCCTTGCCGGTGCTGCTTGGCAGCGAGCGCGCCGGCGAAGTCGCGTGTGCCGTCATGGCGCTGCCCCAGCTGGTGGTGGCGGGCCTGCTGCTGCTGTGGAGCGAGCCATATTTTGCCATCGCCGTGATGCTGCTGCTGGCCGTGCAGATCCTTCTGATGATGCGCCTGCTGCGCAGCCCGCGTGAGCTGGCCCCCTGGTACAACGGTACAGGCATTACGCTCTACGTGGCTGGCATGCTGGTGAGTGCCTTTGCGTTGCGCAATGCCGCGGGGCTTGGCGCGTGAAACGCGTCACGCTCAGCTGGTTCGGCATCGCGCGCCTTGGTCTGGTGCAGGCTGCGCTCGGCTCGATCGTGGTGCTCGCGACCTCGGTCATGAATCGCGTCATGGTGGTCGAGCTGGCACTGCCGGCCGTGATCCCCGGTGCCCTGATCGCGCTGCACTACGGCCTGCAATTGCTCAGACCGAAATTCGGTCATGGTTCGGATCAAGGCGGCAGCCGCGCGCCGTGGATCGTCGGCGGCATGGCATTGCTTGCAGGCGGCGCCGTCCTTGCTGCCAGTGCCATCGGCATTGCATCGAGCCACGAAGCAACTGGTCTGGCCCTTGCGCTGCTGGCCTTCACCGCCATCGGCCTGGGTGTGGGTGCATGCGGCACTTCGGTCCTGACGCTGCTGGCAGATCGTTGTGAAGCGCAGCGCCGGCCTGTGGCGGCAACGGTGGTGTGGCTCATGATGATCGCAGGTTTCGTGGCGACGACGGTCGCGACCGGCCGCTTCCTCGAACCGTTCAGCTTTCAGAAACTGATCCAGGCGACCGTCGCGGTGGCTGGCATCGCGATGGTCGTGACAGTCGCGGCAGTCTGGCGCCTCGAGACTACGCTGAGTTTGGCTTCGAACCCAGCCCCGGTGCAGCCGACACAGCCGTTTGGCGTCGCTGTTCGAGCAGTATGGAGCGAGCCCCTTGCGCGCCGTTTCGCGATCTTCATCTTTGTCTCGATGCTCGGTTACAGCTCTGAGGAATTGATCCTCGATCCATTTTCTGCATTTGCATTTGGCTACACGCCGGGCCAATCGACGCAACTGTCTGGCTCGCTACACGCCGGGGTGTTCTGCGGAATGCTGCTGGTCGCCTTCGCTGCAAGCCTGCCGCGGCGCCTGCACTTTCCCGCGCTGCAGAGCTGGATGGTGATCGGCTGCGTCGCGTCGGCGCTAAGTCTCGCTGCGCTTTGCATGTTGGCCAGCCATGTTCTGGTGCTACCGCTGCGCACGGTCGTGATGCTGCTGGGATTGTCCAACGGCATGTTCGCAGTGGCTGCGATCGGCTCGATGATGCAGTTCGCCAATCTCGGGCCCGCCGGGCGCCAGGGTACCCGCATGGGGGTATGGGGCGCAGCGCAGGGTGTGGCATTCGGATTGGGCGGTGTGCTCGCCTCTGGCGTGAGTGACATCGCGCGCTTGCTGCTGGATTCACCAGCGTTGTCCTACGCCCTGGTGTTCTGTGCTGAAGCACTCCTTTTTTCGATCGCTGCGCGCATCGCTTTGGCCCTGAATAAAGAGCGGGGTCACGTCGGCCGTATATCCGGTGGCAGACAGCTATCAATGGTCAGCATGAAGGTCGAAATATGAGCCAAACGAGCGAAATATATGATGTCGTCGTGGTCGGCGGCGGTCCTGCAGGAGCCACTGCCGCGCATGATCTGGCGCTCAAGGGCCGACGCGTGCTGCTGCTCGACCGGGGCGGGCGCATCAAGCCGTGTGGCGGCGCCATTCCGCCGCGCCTGATTCGGGATTTCTCGATTCCTGATCACCTTCTGGTGGCCCGTATCAGATCGGCGCGCATGGTGGCGCCGTCGGACCGAAAGGTCGATATTCCGATTGAGGGCGGTTTCGTCGGCATGGTGGATCGCGAGCAGTTTGACGAATGGCTACGGCAACGCGCTGCATCGGCAGGGGTGGTCCGCCAAAACGGCGACTTTGATCACCTGAGCAGAACCAGCGACGGTGTGTCAGTGGTGCATTTCAGAACCGGTCCTGGCAAGGGCACCGCAGCTTTAGTCATGGCGCGCAGCATCATCGGCGCTGACGGTGCCCGCTCTGCCGTTGCCAAACAGGCCGTGCCCGGCGCGGCGCATGTGCGCTACGTGTTCGCCTATCATGAAATTGTCAAAGCACCAGTCAGCGACGTGGCAGGCTACGATTCATCGCGCTGTGACGTGATCTACCGCGGCAGTCTGTCGCCTGATTTTTACAGCTGGGTATTTCCGCACGGAGATACCGTTAGCATCGGCAGCGGCAGCGCCGACAAAGGATTTTCCTTGAGGCGAGCAGTCGGTTCCTTGCGCGCCGTCTCAGGCCTTGCACA
This sequence comes from Gammaproteobacteria bacterium, assembly GCA_964657655.1. GTDB lineage: Bacteria > Pseudomonadota > Gammaproteobacteria > Burkholderiales > Burkholderiaceae_D > CAJCIC01. Next base: position 7,713 of record CAZZVZ010000095.1, read on the forward strand.
GGTCGAAACAATACGCCGGGAAGGTGCCCCGATTCCGATGCGGCCGATGCGTCGCTGGGACAACGGCCGAGATCTGGTTCTGGCGGGCGACGCTGCCGGCGTCGTGGCGCCCGCATCGGGCGAAGGTATCTACTATGCGATGGAAGGTGGGCGGCTGGCCGGACGCGCGGTCGAGGCGTTTCTCTCGACTGGCAAAGCCAGTCAACTGGGGCTAGCCCGCAAGCAGTTCATGAAGGCGCATGGACGGGTCTTCTTCATCCTTGGCGTGATGCAGTACTTCTGGTACGCAACCGATCGGAGAAGGGAGCGTTTTGTCAGCATCTGCCGCGACCGGGACGTGCAGAAGCTGACTTTTGATGCTTACATGAACAAGGCGCTGGTGCGCGCCAAGCCGATGGCACACGCCAGGATCTTCTTCAAGGATCTGGCCCATCTCGCCGGTGTGCTGAAACCATGAGCGCATCGGCGCAGGCAAGGATGCTTCCTGTGGCCGCTGCATTTGCGTGCGCCCTTGCGGTCGCCATCTTCGGCGCAATGGCGACCCAGATCGGTCCCTGGTATTTCGCGTTGAAAAAACCGTCCTGGCAGCCGCCTGACTGGCTATTCGGGCCGGCGTGGACGCTGATCTTTGGGCTCGCGGCGCTTGCAGCCGTGCTCGCCTGGCGAGAGTCACCCCCTGGTGCGGCCCATTTGCGTATCGTCCTTGCCTTCGCTGCCAACATGATCCTCAACTCGCTGTGGAGTGTGCTGTTCTTTCGCCTGCACCGTCCGGACTGGGCACTCGTCGAAGTTGCCTTTCTGTGGGCTTCGATCGTCGTCGTGATGATGATTGTCTGGCAGTTCTCGCACTCGGCAACCTGGTTGCTGGTGCCCTACCTGGCCTGGGTGAGCTTCGCGTCTTACCTGAACCTCACCATCGTCCGGCTCAACCAACCGTTTGGATAGAACGAGAACACGTCATGAAAGAATTCTTGCAGGATGGCCGCATCATCGAACTGATTCTCGCGCTGATGGTGGTCGAAGGGGTGCTGCTGAGCGCCTGGTACAAGCTGAAAGGCCAGGGCGTAGCGCCCATCAATCTGCTCGTCAACCTGCTCGCGGGAGTCTTTCTGCTGCTCGCCGTGCTTGGCGTATTGCAAGACGCCTCTTCCTGGACTCTTGGCACCTGCCTTGGCGCAGCGCTGCTCGCTCATGTCGCTGATCTCGTATTGCGCTGGAACGATGCCGCACCAGTCAACAGTTCGCTGGGCGAAATTGTGGCGACCCGGCATCGCTTTTTCGAAAGATCGCTATGAGTTACGCGTTCCCATTTTCTGCGATCGTCGGTCAGGATGAACTGAAGCTGGCCCTGATGATTGCCGCGGTCGACCCACGCGTTGGCGGCGTACTGGTCCTGGGTGATCGCGGCACCGGCAAGTCGACCGCCGTGCGCTCACTCGCGGGTCTGTTGCCACCCATGCGCGTGGTGAGCGACTGCCGCTTCGGCTGCGATCCCGCAGAATTGCACCGGCTGTGTCCAGACTGCCTGGCGCGCCAGAAGCAACAAACGCTCAAGAGTCATCGCGTTCCGGTCCCGGTGGTCGATCTTCCGCTCGGCGCGACCGAGGATCGCGTGGTCGGAGCGCTCGATCTGGAGCGTGCCTTGACGCATGGCGAAAAGGCCTTCGAGCCGGGCCTTCTGGCACGCGCCAATCGCGGCTTTCTGTATATCGATGAGGTCAACCTGCTTGAAGACCACCTGGTCGATCTGCTCATCGATGTAGCGGCTTCCGGAGAAAATGTCGTGGAGCGCGAGGGCTTGAGCATTCGCCATCCGGCTCGCTTTGTTCTGGTCGGCA
>CAZZVZ010000096.1:0-9513 GCA_964657655.1 Gammaproteobacteria bacterium
GAAACGCATATCTTGGGTGAGACGTTCTATAGCCAGGTCCCGATGCTGTACGGCCCGTACGTGGTCAAAGTCATGGTGGCGCCGATTTCGACCGGCCTTGTGGCGCTCAAGAACGCGCCGCTCGACATGACCGACAAGCCCAATGCGCTGCGCGAGGCAGTGTCCGATTATTTTGCAGGCGCGGGTGCCGAATGGGAGCTGCGCGTGCAGTTCATGACCAACGTTGAGACCACGCCGATCGAAGATGCTTCTGTGATCTGGGACGAGAAAGAGACACCGTTTGTGCCGGTCGCCCGCATTTCGGCGGCAGCGCAGCCCACCTTCAGTGCGCTGACCAACGACGCATCGGATCATCAGCTGGCCTTTAGCCCGTGGCACGGTCTGGCAGCGCATCGACCGCTCGGCTCGATCCAGCGCGCACGCAAGTCAGCCTACGACATGAGCAAGCGCTTTCGCGCGTCCAAGCCCGAAACGCTTTCAACCGACGCCGAGGCGGCCTCCGAGACCGCCTGACGGCGGGCAGCAGAGGATGGTGCGGGGTGTTGCAGCTGATCGGCGCACACAGTTGCGCCAGGCGGCCCAGTTCGACTAGATTTCAGTCTTGGGCGGCTCACGAAGTCGCGAGGGACTGCGATGTGCGGACGCTATCAGGTCGAGAGTGACTGGGACGATTTTCCGGATTTTCACATTCCGGAAGATTTCACGCCCAATGCCGATCTGAGGCCAACCGATCCGGCGCCGGTGTTTCGGCTCGACCCGTCAGCAGGCTATGTCAGCGAAATCAGGCGCTGGGGTTTTCTGCGCAGCTGGCCAGGTCCGAGCGGCAAATGGGTCAAGCGCCAGCTGTTCAATGCGGTCGGCGAGGAACTGGAACAAAAGCGCGCGTTCAAGGAGGCGTACGCCACTGCACGTTGCTTGGTGCCGATGTCAGCCTGGTACGAATGGCCGACCATCGATGGCAAGAAGACCAAGGTGCGCATCGCCATGAAGGGACGCGGCATGTTTGCAGCTGCGGGCCTTTACGAGACGTCGAAGAATCTCGATGACGGCAAGCCGGTCGAGACTTTCACCATCGTGACCGTGCCGCCCAATGAACTGCTCGGCACGGTGCATGACCGGGCCCCGCTGGTGCTGCGTCCGGAGGACTACATGACCTGGCTCGAAGGTGGGGTTCTGGCGCAAAGCCTGATCACCGCGCACCCCGATCCCAATGCCTTTCTGGTCGAAGCGTTCAAACCGCCGGTGCAGCAGAGCAGTTTTGGCTTCTAGAGCGTTTCAGTGAAAATCGCGGCTGTCGACATTGAGCTGGCCGAGCAGGCGCGAATGATCGACCAGGCGTCTTGCGACCAGGTGGCGTACTTCGCCTTCGCGTTGCCAAACGCCATACACGGTCAGCAGCATGGCACTTAGCAATTCCTTGCGCTGGCGCTCGATCACGTCCTTCCAGACAATGATGTTGGTGCAACCGGTTTCATCTTCGATGGTCACGAAGATGGTTCCCTTGGCTGTCGCCGGGCGCTGGCGCACGGTGACGATGCCGGTGGTGCGTGCCAGCCGGCCGTTGGGATAGTCGAGCAGCTCCCTGGCCGTCGACAGGCGCATGCCGCTCAGTTTGGGGCGCAACAATGCCAGCGGATGGCGCCGTAGTGTCAGGCCGAGGCTGGCATAGTCGGCGGCGATCTCCTGGCCTTCAGGCGCCTCGGGCAGTTCCACTTCAATCTCTTCGATGCGTGCCTCACGCATCAGGCCGCTTTCGCGACCGAGCGCTGCCACCTGCCAGCGTGCATGGCGCCGATGGCCAGACAGGCTGCGCAAGGCGTCAGCCGCCGCCAGAATCTGTAACTCGCGGCTCGACAGGTCAGCCCGTCGGCACAAGTCATCGGCACTGCCAAAGAGCTGCTCTGCCCGGGCCGCCACAATGCGTTCGATGGCGGCGGCAGCCAGTCCCTTGATGCTGTTTAGGCCAAGGCGCACCGCGTCAAGTGGCTTGGCCTGGTCGAGCGTCTCAAGCATGCATTCACCCTGACTGATCAGGATATCGACTGGCAAGACCTCGATGCCGTGACGCTTGGCATCCTGGATCAGTTGCGAAGGAGAATAAAATCCCATCGGCTGGCTGTTCAGCATGGCACACAGAAAGGCGGCCGGCTCATGGCACTTGATCCACGATGAGATGTAGACCAACAGGGCGAAACTGGCCGAATGCGATTCGGGAAAGCCGTATTCGCCAAAGCCCTCGATCTGGTGAAAAATCTGTTCGGCAAATTGATGCGTGTAGCCACGTGCTGTCATGCCATCGATGATGCGCGAATAAAAGGGACTGAGACCTCCCTTGCGCTTCCAGGCCGACATGGAGCGGCGCAGCTGATCTGCTTCTCCTGCAGAAAAACCCGCAGCGAGAACCGCCAGCTGCATCACCTGTTCCTGGAAAATCGGCACACCGAGCGTGCGTTCCAGCGCTGTGCGGACCTCGTCGCTCGGATAGGTGACCGCTTCCTTGCCCATGCGCCGGCGCAGATAGGGGTGCACCATGCCGCCCTGAATCGGTCCTGGCCTGACGATCGCCACTTCCACCACCAGGTCGTAGAAGGTGGTGGGACGCAACCGCGGCAGCATGCTCATCTGGGCGCGTGACTCGATCTGGAACACCCCGACCGTATCTGCCTTGCAGATCATCTGGTAGGTGACAGGGTCCTCGGGCGGCACATCCTGCATGCGAAAGACGCGCTGGCGGCGCAATGCCACCAGGTCAAGCGCACGCCGCAATGCCGACAGCATGCCAAGCGCCAGCACATCGACCTTGAGAAGACCGAGCGCTTCCAGATCGTCCTTGTCCCACTGGATCACCGAGCGGTTTTCCATCGCGGCATTCTCGATTGGCACCATGCGAGACAGCTTGTCGCGGCTGATGACAAAGCCGCCCACATGTTGCGACAGATGGCGTGGAAAGCGCAGCATCAATCCGACCATGGCGATCAGCTTTTCGACCACCGGACTTTCTGGATCAAAGCCGTGTTCGATCAGTCGCTCTGCCTGCACGCCACCGCCATCCCACCAGGCGTGCGACGTCGACAGGCGATTGAGGCGCTGCATGTCGATCCCAAAAGCGCGCCCCACATCGCGGATTGCCGAACGCGGGCGATAGCTGATGACGGTGGCCGCCAGTGCGGCACGATGGCGCCCATAGCGCTGATAGATGTACTGGATCACTTCTTCGCGGCGCTGATGCTCGAAGTCGACATCGATATCGGGCGGCTCACCGCGTTCGCGCGAGATAAAGCGTTCGAACAGCAGATTGCCGCGCGCCGGATCGACTTCAGTGACGCCCAGGCAGTAACACACTGCCGAATTGGCAGCCGAGCCGCGCCCCTGGCACAAGATCTCCTTGCTGCGCGCGAAACGCACGATGTCGAACACAGTCAGAAAGTAGGATTCGTAGTGCAGTTCACTGATCAGCTGCAACTCGTGTTCGATCTGCAGTGCAACTGCCTTGGGGATTCCTTCCGGATAGCGGGTCTGGACACCTTCTTGCACCATGCGGCGCAGGTAGCCTGCATGCGTCTCACCTGCGGGCACCACCTCTTCAGGATATTCGTAACGCAGTTCATCAAGAGAAAAAGTGCAGCGCTCAGCGATCGCGGCACTCGCCTCGAGCAATGCGGCGTCATACAGCCGCGCCAGGCGCAGTCGGCTGCGCAGATGCTGCTCGGCGTTGGGACGCAGTTCAGTGCCGCAGTTCTCGAGCGAGCGTCCAAGCCGGATGGCGCTCAGGGTATCTTGCAGCGGCTTTCTCGATCGCACATGCATTTCCACATCGCCTGCTGCGGTCAATGGCACACCTGTCACGGCACTTGCATGTTGCAGCCGCTCGAGCAGCAGGTCGTCATCAAGACGATGCAGCAGTTCCACGGCAAGATAGGCGCGCGTGCCGAAGGTCTTTGCCATCCAGTGGCTGTGGGCGATGATGCTGTCAAGATCTGCGCCAGGGGTGGGCACGTACAGTGCAAAGCAGTCGGCAAGTCCTTTCAGGTGGGGCGCGTCTGGTGCCTGATCGAGGTCGGCCTGCATCAGGCGGTAGTGGCCCTTGTCGCTGCGCCGGCGCGCCAGCGTGATGAGTTCGCACAGATTGCCGTAGCCTTCGCGGTTGATGGCAAGAAACACCAGGCGCTGGCCTTGCTCGGTGGTCATCTCGCTGCCGATGATGAGATGCAGTCCCACTTCCTTGGCTTCCACATGGGCACGTACCACGCCTGCCATGGAACATTCATCGGTGATGGCCAGTGCCGTGTAACCCAGGCCACGGGCGCGCTGCACCAGTTCCTCGCCATGCGAGGCGCCACGCAGGAAACTGAAATTGGAACTGCAGTGCAGTTCTGCGTAACGCGGCAGTGCGTTCATTGCAAACCGAGCAGCTCGATGCGCTGTTTCAAGCCATCCATGCGTGTCGCCAGCAGGCGATAAACATCGCGGTCGAACCCGCGTCGACCGACGTTGAGCAGTTGTGCAATGGCGCTCTTCGAGCGTGCCGTGCCGAGATAGGCCCAGCCATCGATGACGTGCCACGCCTGGCCTTCACGAATGCCGATCGGGCCTGGATAGGGCCAGGTCTGCAGGCGCATCGGTGCCAGCACCTCAAGTACTCTTTGATCATGCTGGTCACGCGGCTCGGCGCCATGGCAGGCACCCAGGCAGCGCTTGACCTGACTGGAAAAGCAGGGCTTGCCCGGCGCGAGCTTGTCGAGTCCAAGCAGCCCCGGGCAGAGTGCGAAGGCATCGGCAATGTGGCGCAGTGCGCTTTGCGCCTTGCGCGTTCCTGAATAGAGTCCGTAGAGTTCCGGGTCCTGATCGAAGAACAGGTCATCGGCGCTGGCAAGACCCACCTTGAGGCCACGCGGGCCGGGCACGACGCGCCACGCGTAGAGACTGTCCTGGCGCCTGAGCAGCTGGTTGTAGATCGGCGCCTGGCTCTTGATCTGCGCGGCCTCGAGCAGCAGGGCACCAAGCTCTCCGGAACAGCGCGTCCAGTCGATGTGCGTCACCTGCTGGCACATTTCCATTTCGCGTTCATCACGGTGATCGCTTGAAAAATGCGACAGGATGCGGCGACGCAAGTCATTGGCCTTGCCGATATAGAGCACCTGACCGGTGCTGCCGATGAAGCGGTAGACGCCATGCCCCGATGGCAGATCATCGATCAGGCCAGCATCCAGATGCGGTGGCAGCGTCGGCCGGGCGGTCAGCTGCTTGATGGCCGCCTCGATCAGTTCCAGCGGTTCGCTTTGATGTACCTTCTGCCAGAACTGCCACAACAGCCGTGCATCGCCCAGTGCCCGGTGGCGCTCGGTGACGTGCAAGCGGTGGCGTTCGATCAGGCTGTCGAGGTTGTGCCGGCTAAAGCCGGGGTAGAGCTTTCTTGACAGCTTGACGGTACAAAGCACGGTCGGGCGAAACGCCAGTCCGACACGTTTGAATTCACTTTTCAGAAAACCGTGATCAAAGCGCGCGTTGTGGGCGATGAAAAGGCGCGCATCAAGGCGCTGATAGATTTCCTCGGCCAGTTCTGCAAAGGTGGGCGCATTGGCCACCATCTGGTCCGAAATGCCAGTCAGCCCGACGATAAAAGGTGGAATCGAAACACCAGGATTGACGAGACTGGACCATTCGGTCATGCCGTCGCTGGTGACTTCGACAATGCCGACTTCGGTGATGCGATCAAGCGAGGCGATGGCCCCGGTGGTCTCGAGATCGATAAAGGCAAGCGGACGGTCAAGACGCATGGCTATTCAGGCAAAAAAACCGTGCAGGAACCATTGCGCATCGGCATGGCTCGCGTGGCGTTCACGGTAGATCCAGAGTAACTGCCCGCGCTCATTTTCTGCAATGTAGTAATCACGTTCCACCAGGGCATCGTCCCACCATCCGGATTCGATGCGTTCCGGGCCGCAAAGAAGCGAAAGCGTCGAGCCGTAGACCGGCCGGTGTCCTGTCATGCCCAGTGCTTCGGGCTGCTTCATTAACCAGCAGGGGCGCGCTGAGGCGACCGACATACGCGACGACGAGCATGCAGCAAGCGCAGGTGCGCTGCTCAAGGCACGTTCCGGCCTGAAATCCGAGCGGCTCGCAACCCGCGTCACGCTGGCTGCACCAAGACGGGCCACCAGCTTTTCGATCAGCCGGTTGAGCGACACGTTGGTGCTTTGCGTGGTCGGAAAAAGCTCCTGATTAATGTCACTTGCAAGTGACACATCCTTGGCACTCAACACCAGTTCTTCGACCGGCGAGCCGAGCACCAGCTGACCCAGGCGTTCACGTACCAGGCCAAGCAGGTGTTCGGGATCCTTGTTGGGCTGCGACAGCCCGATCACGACCGAGGTGATGGCCTGGTCTGAAGGACGCCAGCGTTCATGGCGCAGATCAAGAACCAGGCGGCTGATGGCAGCGCGCCTGGCGGTGAGCCAGCCAGCCAGCTGGGTCATCAGGCGCTTGACTCCAAAAAGCAAGGCCTCGGTGGTCTCAACCCTTGCAATCAGTTCGAGTCGCACACTGAATTCAAGCGGCGCCTCGAACCAGCAAAATGATTCCTGACGCACCTGGTAGGCGCGGTCAATTTCTTCAAGCAAGGCCACACCAAAGCGGCGTGCGACACCCGTGCGTGGCAGGGCGCGCAATTCACCGATACGCCGGCAGCCAATACCGCTTAAGGTAGCGAGGTGAGCCGCCGCATGCTCCAGCAGGGCAACTGGCAGCAGGTCAAGACAGTCGCTTAACTGACGCGAGGACGCAACTGCCGATTGTCGGGGTGCAATCGAGCGTGCCAGCAGCCATGCGCCATGCGCAGTAGGTGCCACACCGATGGCAGGCGACAGACCGAGATCGTGCAATGCCGTCTGGATCTTGTAGAGCAGGGCGCGCCGCCCGCCGAACAATCGTGTACTGGCTTGTACTTCCAGCAGCAGGCCTTGCGCCATGACATGCACCGACGGTGTAAAGGAAAGACAGGCAAGCGCCGCTTCCCTGATAGCCTGCGCTTCATCTGCTGCATCACGTTCGAACAGCATGATGCCCGGACAGATCGCCATGGCACCTGCCACCGCCTGACCACTGCCAATGCCCTGTTGCATGGCAGTGGCGTTGGCATGGTCGATAAAGCGCTTGCTGCCATGCGACTGGTAGACCGCCAGTGGCAAGGCAAGCGCCTCAGGCAGGCGTCGCTGAATGCGGTCGAGCGGGAGTGTTGGACAATAAAGGGCGACCCACAGCATGTTGACGCAAAGAAGAAGGTAGCAGGACCGGCGGGCGCAACACGGTGGGGCGGAGCGGACGCGGTAATGCGACATCGATAAAAAGAGCACGGCCAAGCACGGGACCACGGCGCTTCAGGATGCTGACCGACAACCGGCGGTCATTGCTCGAGCGGCTCGCTCCAACCAGAAGTCGCAAGGGTGCGGGACTCGGATGATGCTGGGCACTTTCCGGACGAAACAGAAAGCTCAAGCCATCGGCGTTCGCTGCGGCGACCTGCAGGCGGCGCAAAGCGTCTGAGCGCAATGGATCGACCCAGCCCAGCAGGGCGCCAAAGGAAGAGCTTCTTAGCACCTGTTCGATGGCCCAGAGACGGTCTGCAGGCCTGCTCGCCTTGACCACCAGCAGTGCGCCAGGATCAATCCCCAGCTGCGACCAGCCATCGGGATAAATGGTGCGTGGATCGTCGGACTCTGGCAAAAGCAATACGATCTGGCGCCCGGCTTTGACGAGGCTCGAGAGTGCTGGCGCAAGAAGACGCAGTTCTCCCAAACCGGCATACGGACAAATCAGTTCAGTCAGGCAATGCGTCGGCCAGCCAGCCCCTGGAAGCTCGGCATCGAGCCTGGCAAAGCCACTCGAGATGCTCTTGTTGGACGACACCAGCATGTTGCCGCGCCAGATACGGTCGCGCAGGTTCGTCTCGAGCTCCGAAAGCGAAGACGGCGCGGGCAGGGCAGCCATAACAGTTGACCTTCAAAAAACACAGCAGAGGGATGTGACTGTTCGGCAGGCGTTCAGAATTGCTGAAATGTCAAAGTGAACAATCGTTCCCTTAACAGTAGCTTACTAGGGTTTGAGAGTCAACTAGGGAAATTGATTGATTCGCGCTGCGGGTGGTATGTTGCGTTGGCAAAATGCGATTTGCACGAGTCACTGCTCGCGCGAATCACGCTTATCGCCGCTTGCGATGTGCCCAGAGGAGCTGACCATCTAAAGCTGTCCTCAGGAGGATGCTGCTTTGATTTCCTTTTCACCGGGGGCGGCTTCGGGGGGCAGCAGCCATGGCAGCCGCAGCGTCGCGAGAATCATCACGGCATGCAGCAGGCATAGCAAGGCAAACGCTGCAGCGAAGGCGCCAGACGGGGCTGCGAGTGACGCCGGTGCAGACAGTCGCCAGGACAGAAAGCATGCGCTCAGGGTTGTCAGGGTCGGGCCGCCCAGACGTTGAACAATATTCATCGCGGTGGTGGCCATGGGCAATTGACGCCGCGCGACCGACGCATAACCCGATGTGATGGATGGAATACCGATTGCACTGAGCCCCACCCCTCGTACCAAGAGGCTCGCGGCAAGCGCGCTGATGTTCAGTCCATCGTGTGCGAGCCAAATGAGAGGTAAGGTACCTGCAAGCGACACGGTCGCACCGCATGCGGCCAGCTTGCGAATGCCGAAACGCCGCGTCAGACGACCCATGAACGGATAGGTGCACGTCATGCCGATACCCAGAGGGGCCATCATCCAGCCGGCCTGAGTCGGCGACATCTGGCAGGCGCGAATGAGAAAAATGGGAATCAGCATCTGGCCCGCATAGCCCACGCCATTGCCCATGAACATCGCAACGATCGATGCCTTGAAGACTTTCCCCTTGAGCAATCCGAGATCGATGAGGGCGTCTGCGCCCTTGGCGCGCGCCGAACGATAAAAGAGCGTGAAGAAAAGCAGCGCCACGGCGAGGCACGCTGCGCCGAGCTGCTCGTTCAGGTGGTCAATGCCGAACAGGAACAACACCAGGCTTGGGGACAGCAACGCCAGGCCGGCAAGGTCGAGCTTTCCGGGCTGGTGGGACTGCCCGCCTGAAGGGAGGTATGCGAGCGCCAGCAGCAGCGCCACGATGCCCACCGGAACATTGATCAGGAAGAGCCATCGCCAGGACGCGAATTGCAAAATGGCGCCGGCCGCCACAGGTCCGAGCAGTGGCGCGAGTAGCACGGGCAGTGCGGCAATGCTGATGGCCTGCGCCATGTGTCGACCTGCTGCACGCGCAATCATCAGCTGCGCCATCGGCGCCAGCAAGCCGCCGACCATGCCCTGCAGAATCCGAAAGCCGATGAGCGACGGTGCTGACCAGGCGAGACCGCACAATGTGGAGCAGACTGTGAAGAGCGCAAAGCACCATAGATAGAGTGTCTTGGCGCCAATCCGATCCACCAGCCAGCCGCTGACCGGCAGTGTTAGTGCCAGCGCCAGCAGGTAGCCACTCGTCACCCA
>CAZZVZ010000097.1:0-9387 GCA_964657655.1 Gammaproteobacteria bacterium
AAAGCAACCAGCAAAGGCGCGCAGCGCGCGCGGCCGGCCAAAACGCTTCTGCGTCGCAGTGCAGCGCCGCTGGCCGGGTCGCGCAAGGGGCAAGCGCCGCGCAAGGCTGCCACCCTGGAGGCACCGGTCGAACCCGAGGCCCTGGAGCCAAGTCGAGCCACACAGATTGCGCGCGAGGTTTTGCCACCGGTGGTGGGCGCCTGTCCCCTTTACTGGGAAGAGGCGCTCGCCGACCTGATCAAGCGCGACCGCATTTTGAGACGTCTGATCCCGCGCCACCCCGGTGTATTTCTCGCCAGCCGCGGTGAGCCGTTCGTCACGTTGGCGCGCTCGATCACCGGCCAGCAAATTTCCGTCAAGGCGGCCGACGCCGTGTGGGGCCGGGTGCGCACCGCGGCACCACGCCTGACACCTGCCGCGTTTCTGCGCGCGGGCAGCGACAAGCTGGCGGCAGCAGGGCTATCAAAGCGCAAGTGCGAATACATTCTCGATCTGGCCGAGAAGTTCAAGAGTCACCAGGTGCATCCTGACCGCTGGGCCGGCATGGATGACGAGGAAGTGATCGCCGATCTGATCCAGATCCGCGGCATCGGCCGCTGGACTGCCGAGATGTTCCTGATGTTCAATCTGGTGCGCCCCAACGTGCTGCCGCTCGACGATGTCGGCCTCATCAAGGCCATCAGCGTGCATTACTTCAGCGGCGAGCCGGTCAGCCGCAGCGAAGCACGCGAAGTGGCCGACAACTGGGCGCCGTGGCGCACCGTGGCGACCTGGTATCTGTGGCGCAGTCTCGATCCGGTCCCTGTAGAATATTGACATCAGGAGACGCCCAAAATGAAACGGAAATTCCTCGATTTCGAGCAGCCGATTGCCGATCTTGAAGCCAAGATCGAAGAGCTCAGATTCGTGCAGGACGATTCAGCGGTCGACATTTCCGAAGAAATCAGCCGGCTCCAGAAGAAGTCCGAGGCCCTGACCAAGGACATCTACGCCAAGCTGACCCCGTGGCAGATCGCCCAGGTGGCGCGCCACGAACAGCGCCCCTACACGCTCGATTATCTGCGCGAGATCTTTACCGACTTTCACGAGCTGCACGGCGACCGTTCCTTCGCCGACGACTTGTCGATCGTGGGCGGCATGGCCCGTTTCAACGGCCAGGCCTGCATGGTGATTGGCCACCAGAAGGGACGCGATACCAAGGAGCGCGGGCTGCGCAATTTCGGCATGCCCAAGCCTGAGGGCTACCGCAAGGCCATGCGCCTCATGAAGCTGGCCGAAAAGTTTGGCATGCCGCTGTTCACCTTTGTCGACACACCGGGCGCCTACCCCGGCATCGACGCGGAAGAGCGCGGCCAGTCAGAAGCCATCGGTCACAACCTTTATGTGATGGCCGACCTCAAGGTGCCGATCATCACCACCATCATCGGCGAAGGCGGCTCGGGCGGAGCGCTGGCGATTGGCATGGGCGACCAGGTGCTGATGCTGCAGTACTCGACCTACTCGGTGATCTCGCCCGAAGGATGCGCCTCGATCCTCTGGAAAAGTGCCGACCATGCGCCCGAGGCTGCCGCCACCATGGGCATCACCGCGCATCGTCTCAAGGCGCTCGGCCTGATCGACAAGATCGTCACCGAGCCAGTCGGTGCCGCGCATCGCAACCCTGTGCAGATGGCGCAGTTCCTCAAGCGCGCGTTAGCTGATGCACTGCGTCAGTTCCAGGGCATGAAGACGACCGAAATGCAGGCGCTACGCCACCAACGTCTGCTCGGCTATGGCAAATTCCAGGACACCGCGCAAAGCGCCTGATGCGCTGGTCGAGGCGCTCGAGCGCGCCCTCGCGCCCTGGATCAATGTTTGGTTGCAACAACCGCCTGACACCCGGCAGGCAGCAGGCAGCGCGCCGATCGCATTGGCGTTCAGCGGTGGTCTCGACTCGAGCGCGTTACTCAACGCCAGTGCAGAGCTGCTCGAGCCCCTTGGCATCGCGCTGCTTGCAATCCACGTCAATCACGGCCTGAGCGTCAATGCCCGCGAATGGGCGCGCTTTTGCAGGATCCGCTGCGAGGTGCTGGGCGTCGATTTCGTGGAAGTCAATGTCGATGTTCCGCAGCAGGCCTCGCTGGAAGCCGCTGCACGCAAGGTCCGTTACCAGGCGCTAGCAGCGACTGCCAGGCAGCACGGCGCGGCGGTCCTTCTGACAGCCCATCACGCCAACGACCAGGCAGAGACCGTGCTCCTCAATCTGCTGCGCGGCACCGGTGTTGCAGGACTGCGCGGCATCGCAGCAGAGCGGCAGCAGAACGGCCTCGTGCTGCTGCGTCCCTGGCTCGAGATTGAACGTCAGTCGTTGCTCGATTATGCGAAGAGACAACGCCTGAGCTGGGTCGAAGACGAGTCGAACGACAATCCGCGTTTTCGCCGCAACGGGTTGCGCCAGCAGCTCGTGCCTTCCCTTGTTGCCTTCAATCATGACGCCATTGAACGACTGGGCAACCTGGCACGACACGCAAGCGCCACGTCCGAGCTGCTCGATGCACTTGCTGACATCGATCTGCAGGCAACACGCGAAGGAGTCGGCCTGGCGCTGCCGCGCCTTGCCGTGCTGGGGCGTGCTCGCAGTGCCAACCTGCTGCGCTACTGGCTCAAGCAAGAGGGCTACGGCATTCCGAGCGAGAGCGCCCTGGATGAATGGCTCGACCAGCTCTGGTCGGGATCCGAATCGATTCAGCTTGAACTGAACGGGCAGATGTTCGCCGTCAATGACACCGTGCTGCAGCCGGTCAGCGCGCCAGCTCGGATCCTGATGCCACCGCACGAGGTGCGCATCGAGTGGCGCGGAGAGGCGGCACTCGAGGTGCCGAACTGGCATGGCGCGCTGCACTTTGACGTGGTCGAAGGCACCGGCATTTCAAGAGAACGCATGCAGCAACAGCCGCTCAGTGTACGGCCGCGCAGTGGTGGCGAACGCATCCAGATCGCCGAGCACGCACCATCGCGCACGCTCAAGAATCTCTACCAGGAACGAGGCATCGGCGTCGTTGAGCGAAAATCCTTGCCGCTCATGTACTGCGGCGACGATCTGCTTTTTGCAGCTGGTATCGGCATGAATCTGCGGCAATGTGAAACAGGTCGTGAGCGGGTGACCCTTCGATGGGTGCCATCCCACTGAGTTCTGGCCAAGGCGGCTCGCCACGAGGCGCCCGGTGCGCTTGTGTTTTTGCGATGCATCAACTACATTCGAGCGCCTCTTCCCACTGAAAAAGCCGTCTGCGATGGCCCTCATCGTTCACAAGTACGGCGGCACGTCGATGGGCTCAGCCGAGCGCATCCTGAATGTCGCCAGACGCGTTGCCAAATGGCACGCTGCCGGACACCAGATCGTGGTTGTGCCATCTGCCATGTCCGGCGAGACCAATCGCCTGCTGGCGCTGGCGCGCAGCATCACCGATTTCCCCAACGAACGCGAACTCGATGCGATTGCAGCGACCGGCGAGCAGGTCAGCTCCGGCCTTCTTGCCATCGCGCTGCAAAGTCTAGGCGTCAGCGCGCGCAGTTACGCCGGCTGGCAGGTGCCGATTGTGACCGACAGTGCCTTCACCAAGGCGCGCATCGAGGAGATCAGGGGTGCGAAGATTCTCGCCGAACTGGGCCAAGGGTCGGTTGCCATCGTGACTGGCTTCCAGGGCGTCGATGCGAACGGCAACGTGACCACTCTGGGCCGCGGCGGCTCCGACACATCGGCAGTCGCGATCGCTGCAGCACTCGGTGCCAAGGAATGCCTGATCTATACCGATGTCGACGGTGTCTATACCACCGATCCGCGCATCGTGCCCGAGGCCAAGCGTCTACAGGTTGTGTCGTTTGAAGAAATGCTCGAGATGGCGAGCCTCGGCTCCAAAGTGCTGCAAATTCGCTCGGTCGAGTTCGCGGGCAAATACCGTGTTCCGACGCGCGTGCTGTCGAGTCTGACGGATCCCATGATCGACCTCGAGACCGAGATGAAGTCCGGCACGCTGATCACCTTCGAAGAGGATGAGGAAATGGAACAAGCCGTAATCAGTGGCATCGCCTTCAACCGCGATGAGGCCAAGATCACCGTGCTGGGAGTTCCCGACAAACCCGGCGTTGCGTTCCAGATTCTAGGACCCGTGGCCGACGCCAATATCGATGTCGACATGATCATCCAGAACCAGAGCGTGAATGGCACCACCGACTTCTCGTTCACGGTCAATCGAGGCGAATTGCACAAGACACTCGATGTGCTGAACCACCAGGTCAAAGACAAGATCAGTGCGCGTGAGATCTACGGTGATACCAAGGTCGCCAAGGTCTCCGTGGTCGGCATCGGCATGCGCTCGCACGTCGGCATTGCAGCGCTGATGTTTCGGACACTTTCTGAGGAAGGCATCAACATCCAGATGATCTCAACCTCCGAAATCAAGATCTCGGTCATCATCGATGACAAGTATATGGAGCTCGCCGTACGGGCCCTGCACCGCGCATTCGAGCTGGACGCCGGAAACGGCGGCTCGCCTGTGTCGGAATCAGACGACGAATAGCCGTTGCATGTGACGGCTCGCGCCAAAACCGGTAAACTCGCGCCCTGCCGTCGGGAAATCCGACTGCGGCTGGAGACGTGGCCGAGAGGTCGAAGGCACTCCCCTGCTAAGGGAGCATACGGGCTTAAACTCGTATCGAGGGTTCGAATCCCTCCGTCTCCGCCAGGCTGCCGCCGCGGGCAGATCCAGGAACACCGGAAATCGGTGTTACTGAAGGATCAATTGTCCGGCGATACCGAGCCCCATCGCGCAAAGCAACCAGCGTCACCGCGAGGTCTTGCAGACCGCGCGCGCGAGATAGCCGAAGGTAGCGCCCTTGCGCGAGTCAACCTGCGTCCACTGGGCATGCTCGGTCCCGTACATCGTGAGGAAAGCAGTCTCTCTCCCGGTACCTGCCGTACCGGTATAGGCGCGTAGCTCAAGTATCCGGTACATAGATTTACTGCAGTCGATCTCGGCCAGCATCTGGTTCGAGCGATAGCTGTGCGCCTGCTGTGTCCCCGACTGACTGCCGAGGATCGGAACATCGAGGATGTAGTCGAATTTCACGATGCTACCGGTCGTGACAACTGAACCCTGGTCAATGTACAAGGGATCGGAATCATCGGTAGGTATCGAAAGTCGAACAATAGGCTGGGCAGATGCCAGGCTCGACGCAGCAACCGCAAGCATCGCTAGTGCGACACGAGCGGCGTTCATACTGGCGCCGGTACAGCTTTCATTTCTTTTGTGAGCGCAGCGCGTTTCCAGTAAGGCAACGTGACACCACCGCGCTTTTGCACCACGCGATACAGCGACGCCGCGACCAGTGCGCCGACGGCTACGGCGACTACGGATGCCTCGGCTCCGAATGCACCGCCCGACAACCAATCAGGGCCCTGCAGCTTTCCTTGCAGCAGCCCTACAGTTTCCTGACCAGATATCGGCACGGAAAAAACACCGCCCTGCACAAAATTCCAGGCCGCATGAACACCGATACAGAACCACAGTCGTCGCGTCAGCATGTACATCACGCCGAGCAGAAAGCCGGCTTCGACCGCGATCGCAACGGCGCTGGTCAGATTCGCGCCGGGATTGAACAGATGTGAAGCGCCGAAAATCACCGCCGAGATGACCAGGGCCCAGATGCTGCCGAGCGAGCGTTCGATGAGCCTGAAAATGATTCCACGAAACAGCAGCTCTTCAAATATCGCATGCATGATCATCCACAGGAACGGCGCGATCATGACGGACATCGGGTTGCTGCTGACGATGCTAAACACCCCGAGAAAGCCAAGAATCGAGATCACCGTGGTGAATAGCGCGGCGCCCAGCAGATAACCGACCCCGAACTCGGGCAGTGCGCCTTTCACTCCGAGTTCTTGCACCGGGCGCTGCTCGACCAGTCTCACGTAGGCCACGTATGCGAGCAGCAACGCGGGCGACATGATGAAAGGCGGCCACCACGCGCTCTCGCCTGTCTGGTGAAGCAGATGCAACAGGTAGACGCATGCCGAGATCGCGCCGAAGATGAAGAGCGAACCGATGATCATGAGACTGAGCGGGAACAGCACCACGCGCCTGGCAAGCGAAGGAGGCTGCGGGGTTGCAAGAGAACTCATGAGCGGTCACCTGCAGCAATCATGGAAGGGCCAATCTGGTCGAGGTGGGGTATTGCAAAGACGGATACCAGTTCTCGCCCCGTCCCTCGGGCGTCATGTCGAGCACGGTCCAAAGTGGCGCCAGGTCTGGTGCTCCGCGCGGATCCTGTCCCGGATCGCTGGCCATCATCTCCTGCGACCAGAAATGGCGAATCACGCCGTCTCGGCGGGTGAAGACCGCAGGTCCCCCGCTGTCCGATCCACCATCCGGACTGGCACCATAGTCGCGCGTGAAGTCACCATTGAGTGGACTTGCGAGTTTCAAATGTTTCCAGGCGCGCTCCTTCTTGACCGCGAGCAGACGCTCAAGCGGCGAACGTGCGACCACCACCAGAGACACCCGTTGCGCCAGATCGTCTGCATTGCCGTCCCATGCATCCAGCAGATTGGTGCACATCGGGCAGGGCTTCTTTCTTTCGGGTCCGAACATGTAGTTGTAGATCACAAGCGTTTGCTTGTCACCAAAAAGTCCGGCGAGATCTTTCTGCCCGTCCTCGGTCTCAAAACGGTAGTCGTTCGTCACCACGCCGCCCGGCGGCAGTGCCCGACGCATGGCCGCAACCGTCTCGATGTGGCGGCGCAGTTCGACCTCTGCGGCAAGCAGCCTCTGGCGCGCCGCGCGATAGTCTGAGCTCTCGTTGGGAATCCGCACCAGATTGGCTTGGGCCACCTGATCGGCTGGAATCAGACCCTGCGTCTTCGCGTCCATCAAGGCTTCCCTCCAATGAGCGGTGTGCAAAGGAGATTCTAGCGCGCTGCGAGCGCCACGCACCACAGCATCATGATGTCCAGGTGGGACCAGGATCGATGCGCGTTGACCGTGCCCCTTGAATCTCGCGATTTCCAGAGTCGGGACACGTCGCCATCAGGGCCGGATTTCAGACACGAGAGGCGGAGCTTGATCTGGGCCGACTGCTGGGCGACTTGCCAAGTCACGATCAGCCTACCTGAGGCGACTGCTGCCCGGCGCAGTAGCGTCAATGAGGCGCGCGCCGGTCAGAGCCTGAAGCTCACTAAAGGTCGTGCCCTCGACCACCTCTCGCACCAGCAGCTGGCCGTCGGTGATATCGATGACCGCCAGGTCAGTGAAAATGCGACGCACCACGCCTTTGGCGGTCAGGGGATAGCGGCACTGCTCGACGATGCGCGGCTGTCCATCCTTGGTGGTGTGCTCCATCAGCACCCAGATTGCCTTGGCGCCAGAGGCCCGGTCCATCGCGCCACCGACGGCAGGTGGCGCCCCGCTCTCCCCGGTGGTCCAGTTGGCAAGATCGCCGCCAGCCGAAACCTCGTAAGCACCCAATACTGCGAGATCGAGGTGGCCACCGCGCATCATGGCGAACGACAAGCCGGTTTCAAAGTACGAGCCGCCTGGAAGGATCGTCACTGGTGCCTTGCCGGCATTGATCAGTTCAGGATCTTCCATGCCAGGCGCTGGCTTCGGGCCGACGTGCAGGATGCCGTTTTCGCTGTGCAAGATGACATCGCGGCCTGCGGGGATGAAATTCGCGACCAGCGTCGGCATGCCGATGCCGAGGTTGACGAACCAGCCGTGCGTGATGTCTGCGGCGACGCGGGCCGCCATCTGATCGCGCGTGCGGGCCGTCATCGGGTACCTTTTCGCAAGACCACGCGATCGACAAAGATGCACGGCGTGACGACGTGTTCCGGATCGATGCCACCGATATCGACCAGCTCATCGACCTCGATCACCACCGTCTTTGCCGCCGTCGCCATCATGGGTGAATAGTTTCGTCCCGTCTTGTAGTAGGTCACATTGCCAAACGGATCGGACTTGTGACCGCGCAGCAGCGCAAAGTCAGCCGGCAGTGGCCGTTCGAGCAGAAACTCGCGCCCGTCGATCACCTTGATCTCCTTGCCTTCGCCAAGCAAGGTACCCACGCCCACTGGCGAATAGAACCCTCCAAGCCCTGCCCCGGCGCAGCGGATGCGCTCGATCAGCGTGCCCTGTGGCACCAGCTCAAGCTCGACCTTGCCCTGCCGGTACAGGGTATCGAACGCCCTGGCCGCGCGCGGATATGAACAGATGACCTTGCGCACCAGGCCCGCCTCCAGCCAGAGCGTCAGATCGTCGCCGTCGGCGCCGGCATTGTTGGCAATCACCGTCAGGTCGCGTGTGCCCGCCTCGAGCACGGCACCAATCAAGCCGCGCGGCAGACCTGCGCCGCCAAAGCCACCGAGAAATATCGAGGCACCGTCTGACAGACCGGCGATCGCCTCGGCATGTGAGCCTACCCGTACGTCACGCATGTGAGATCAATGAGCTGTCGGTTTTTTCGAGAAACAACAGGCTGCAGGCCTGACCTGAAATGCCGAAGAGCATGAGCTTTTTTTGGGCGCCGTGGCCTGCGTCACGGCGTCCCATGGCGGGAATACCACGTCCAGGGGCAAAGGCGTGGAGCGGCCACCGTCCCATGGCATTATCACGGTGAAAGGCTGGCGCAATGGCAACTTTTTGCCACTGGCGGCGCGTGTGTCGAAGGGAAGAGATGCTCTCGATTCAGCAGACGATGCAACGGACAAGTCGACCAGTAGGTGTGCGCGGGCGGATACGCCAGAGCGCGGTGTGGTGGCGCAGCCGCCTCGCAGCCGCAGCTTTCCTGGCCGGATTGGCGCTTGCCAGCAGTAGCCCGGCGGCTCTGGCCGAGAATGCCTACCCCAGCCAGCCGATTCACCTGGTGGTGGGATTTCCCCCGGGCGGACAGTCAGACATCATGACGCGCCTGATCGGCGATGCACTTGCCAAGCAGCTCAACGTCGCGGTGATCGTCGAGAACAAGGGAGGTGCCAGCGGCATCATCGGCGCTGAATATGTCGCGCACCAAAAACCCGACGGATACACCCTCATGGTGACGTCAGAGGCGGTTCAGTCGCGCGCGGCCGCGGTGTTCAAGAAGCTGCCCTACGACCCGGCTGCCGATTTCACCATGATCGGCCAGGTCGCCAAGCAAAAAACTCTGGTGGTGGTCAATTCCTCATCGAAGTTCGCGACCCTCAAAGAATTCATCGACTACGCCCGCGCCGACGGCCTTTTTCGCAAGCAGCGGATCGCCTTCATCGACGGCCGGCCCTTCCTCTGCCACCACGCGGTGTCGGCGCATTGGATGGTCCACTATCTGAACGCGGCCATGCTCGACAGCGCCGAGAACCGGGCGGAGGAGGCGCTG
>CAZZVZ010000098.1:0-1830 GCA_964657655.1 Gammaproteobacteria bacterium
AACAGTGACGTGGCTGAGTCGAATAGAGTCATGTCGCCAATATAGGCGGCCGCCAACGCCAGATGGCGGCTGGCGCTGCGGTAACGCAAGGTGGCTGGAACCACCGGCACCCCGGCGACGATGGCAGCTTCGATCAGATTGGCGTGAAACGGCAGCAGCACCGTGCCGTCGGTCGTCGTACCCTCCGGAAAAATGCCAACGCAGGCACCATCGCGCAGCGCCTCCTCGACGCGCCCGAGCACGCCGTGCACGGCGCGCCGTCTGGCGCGTTCGATGAAGATGGTGCCAACCCGATCGCACAACCAGCCGATCAGCGGCCAGCTGCGAATCTCCGACTTGGCGACAAAGCGCGTGGCACGATAGCTGTTGACCACATAGACATCAATCCACGAGACATGGTTGATGAGCAGCATGTGACCCTGATCGCGCAGCGCGACAGTGCCGCTCAATTCCACCGAGATGCCGAAGATGCGCAAGATGATGCGCGACCACCAGCGTGTCAGGCGCTCGCGGCGCTTGATGCCGAGTATTGGAAAGGTGGTCGCGACGATGCTCGCGCCGAGCATCAGATGCAACATCACGAGCAGGTAGCGCCAGCCCAGCAGTGCCGCCTTCATCAAGTCACGATACGGGTCGCGAAAGCCTGACTTGCAAAGCCGATGTTGCCGCCAACCAGCGTGGCAGACACTACACCAGGCAGCTCGAAGCCATCGAACGGGGTGTTCTTGCCTTGACTGATAAGACTGGTATGCGACACGGTCCAGTAATCGTGGGTATCGACAATGCAGAGGTCCGCAGGCGCACCTTCGACAATCCGTCCTGCAGCAATGCCGATCAGCCTAGCTGGAGCTGAAGTGATCGGCGCCAGAAACGCAGTTGGCGTCAGGCCGGCATCGGTACCCCACTTGATGGTGAGCGACAGCAGAAGTTCCAGACCGGTGGCGCCTGCTTCTGCTTCGCCAAACGGAATCTGCTTGGCATCATCGTCAACCGGGGTGTGATCCGAACAGATGGCGTCGATGGTGCCGTCAATCAGGCCTGCGGCAATCGCAGCGCGGTCGCGCTGCGAACGCAAAGGCGGCTCGAGCCGGTAATTGGTATCAAAAAAGCCGATATCGTTATCGGTCAGGTGAACATGATTGGCACTGACGTCGCACGTCACAGGCAGTCCTTCGGCGCGTGCTGCGCGCATCAGATCGATGCCCTTGGCAGACGACAAACGCGTGATATGCACGTGACAGCCGCTCGAGCGCACCAGCTCGAAAATGGTCAGCAGCGCAACCGTTTCGGTGAGCACCGGGATGCCAGCCAGACCCAGACGGGTCGCCACGGCGCCGCTTGCGGCCACCCCACCACGCCCGAGATATGCATCGACGGGCGCGAGCCACACAGACTGATCCACGGTGTGCGCATATTCGAGTGCGCGCAGTAGCACCGTTGTGTTCCTGATGGGCGTGTTGGCCTGCGAGAAGCCGATACACCCAGCCTCGGCCAGCTGCACCATTTCGGTCAGCCCTTCACCTTCGAGGCCACGTGTCAGTGCACCGAGCGGATAGACCTTGGTCATGCCAAGACTGAGCGCGCGCCGGGTCAGCATTTCGACCAACGCGGGCTCATCGAGAGCAGGATCGGTATCGGGCGGGCACACCAGCGAAGTGACGCCGCCTGCCAGGGCGGCTGCCAGTTCTGATTTGAGTGTGGCCTTGTATTCAAGGCCAGGCTCGCGCAGTCGCGCTGACAGGTCGACCAGGCCTGGAATCACCCAGCGCTGGCTGGCATCGATCACGCAACCGCCGGATTGTTCGAGATGTTCACCGATCTGGCTGATGC
>CAZZVZ010000098.1:1840-9324 GCA_964657655.1 Gammaproteobacteria bacterium
AAAACGTCCGCCACCAGGTCCATGCCGCTCGCCGGATCGATCACGCGGCCGCCTCGAATCATTGTCCTCAAGCGCTCGCTCCTGCGACCATGCTCATGACTGCCATGCGCACTGCAATACCGAAAGTCACCTGCGGCAAAATCACGCTCTGGCCACCGTCGGCCACACTCGAGTCGATCTCCACGCCACGGTTCATGGGACCTGGATGCATCACGATCGCGTCAGGCTTGGCACACGCGAGTTTCTCCGGGGTCAGCCCATAGCTCTTGAAAAACTCCTGTGCTGATGGCAGCAGCGCGCCGCTCATGCGCTCATTTTGCAGACGCAGCATGATGATCACATCGACATCCTTCAATCCCTGTTGCATGTCGTGAAACACCTGTACCCCCATCTCGGCCAGGCCAGTAGGCAGCAATGTGCGCGGGCCGATGGCACGGATTTCAGCGGTCCCAAGGATACTGAGCGCATGAATATCCGAACGCGCCACGCGCGAGTGCAGGATGTCGCCGACGATGGCCACCGTCAGGCCGGAGAAATCCTTCTTGTAATGACGGATCGTCAGCATGTCGAGCAGACCTTGCGTGGGGTGAGCATGGCGCCCATCCCCTGCGTTGATGACATGCACCTCAGGGCCGTGCATGCGGTCGACGTGCTCGGCGATCAGATAGGGCGCGCCGCTTTGCGCATGGCGGACCACGAAGATGTCGGCGTGCATGGCAGCCAGGTTATCGATGGTATCGAGCAGCGATTCGCCCTTGCTGGTGCTCGAGGCATTGATGTTGAGATTGATGACGTCAGCCGACAGCCTTGTGGCGGCAATCTCGAAAGTCGTGCGGGTCCGCGTGGAATTCTCGAAGAACAGGTTGAACACGCTCTTGCCGCGCAGCAACGGCACTTTCTTGACGTCACGGTCCGAGACACTCAAGAACCCGGTCGCGGTGTCGAGGATGCGCGTCACCATATCGCGCGACAGGCCTTCTGTAGACAGCAGATGCTGCAGTTCGCCGTGCTTGTTGAGTTGCGGGTTTCGCATTGCGCTAGCGATTCGATTCTTCAAAGGTGGCGCTAAAGCGACCGTCGCTTTCCTTGAGCACCAGCGTTTGTCCCGCGCCAACAGTCACGGCAGCGCCACAAAAGGTGGCAGCGAACGGCAGTTCCCGCTCACCACGGTCAAACAGGGCAGCAAGCTCGACCGATGCGGGGCGGCCATAGTCGAACAGCACGTTCAAGGCGCCCCGAATGGTACGCCCGGTATAGAGCACATCGTCGACCAGCAGCAGGTTGGCATCAGCGACCTCGAACGGAAGATGGGTCGGATGACTTGCAGGGTGCAGTCCGATCCGGTTGAAGTCATCGCGATAATAGGCGATGTCGAGTTCTCCGATCGGGCCTTCGATGGCCAGATCAGCAGCCAGACGGCGCGCCACCCACACGCCGCCGGAATGAATGCCCACCAGCCGCCATGGACGTCTTGGCGCCTGGGCGATCTGCTGGCACAGGCTCAGATAGGCTGACTCGGCATCAGGCATTGGCATCGGCCTCGTCGAAATAGCGTTTCAGGATGACGGCGGCCGCCACGTCATCGAGCGTCTTCCTCGGCCGGCCGTGCCCGTGCTGACGCGCTTCGCGCTGCATCGACTCGGCCTCGAGCGTGCTGTAGCGTTCATCGATGCGCACCACGGGCAGATTGAAGCGTCCATTGAGCTGATTGGCGAAACGCTCGCAGCGTGCAGTCATCGCGGTGGCTTCGCCGTTGGCCGAGCGCGGCAGCCCGACCACCAGCACTTCGGGCTGCCAGATTTGCAGCAGCGAGCCGATCTCGCCGAACAGGGTGTCACGCGGCAGTGCCGGCACAATCGCCAGAGGCGTGGCTTCGCGCAGCACGGTGTTGCCCACGGCTACTCCCACGCGCGCCTCGCCGAGATCGAAGGCCAGCACGGTACGGGCGGTCAAGCGTGACCCGCCTGGTCGGACAGCATGGCCGGGTCGATGCCGAGCAACTGCATGGCGGCATCAAAGCGCGCCTCTGGCGGAACCTCGAACAGCACCGTCGCGTCGGCCTCCACGGTGAGCCAGGCATTGGCCGACAGCTCCTCTTCAAGCTGACCCTCGCCCCAGCCAGCGTAACCGCGCGTGACCAGAATATGCTTGGGCCCCTCGCCGTCTGCGACTGCCTTCAGGACATCCTTGGACATGGTGAGCGCCAGGCCATCGCGCACCACCAGCGTCGATTCGTACTGGCCGACCAGATCGTCATGCAGCACGAAGCCACGGTCGGTCTGCACCGGTCCGCCGAAAAGCACTGGCCGGTTTGCCAGATCCTCGATGTCAAGTTTCAGGTCGACACGCTCGAACAGGCTCTGCAAGGTCAGATCGATCGGGCGATTGATGACCAGGCCAAGCGCGCCTTGGGGGGTGTGCTCGCACAGGTACACCACCGCGCCGGTAAAGCTCGGATCCGCCATGCCGGGCATGGCAATCAGAAAATGGTGAACCAGGGTGAACGCCGCACCTTGCTCGGCGGCGCTTCCCGAGCTTTGCGGGCCTTGATCGGACATGTTCACATTCTAACGGCGCGGCACGAGCGGCACAATCCAAGGCATCCACCTTGCCCCGCACATTCTTTGCTGACGGGAGGGGAATGCACCTAGCATCTGTGTAGACTGGCCGGCCCGGCAATCCTTTCGCTCAAGTGAGGTCCATGGCAGTTCAATCCGATGCATCCCAGCAGCTCCTCGGCAAGAGTGTTCTGGTCTGGTTCCGCCGCGACCTGCGCGCCGTCGATCATGCCGCGCTGTCGGCCGCTCTTGGTTCAGCGCAGCGCATCTGGTGTGCGTTCGTGTTCGACAAGGATATTCTTGGCGCCCTTTTGCAACGCGGCCTGAAGGCTGATCGCCGCGTCGAATTCATCCATTTCGCGGTCACAGAACTCGACGCAGATCTAAGGCGCCATGACGGCGCCCTGCTGGTGCGCTTTGACCGGGCCGAAACGGCGATCGTGCAACTGGCAACGGAACTGGGAGCCGAGGTGGTGGTTGCCAATCACGATTACGAGCCGCTCGCCATCGCGCGTGACAAGAACGTGGCCGATGCACTCTCGAAGCGGGGCATCGGCTTTTGCACCTGCAAGGATCAGGTGATCTTCGAGCGCGACCAGCTGCGCACTCAAAGCGGTAACTTCTACTCGGTTTTTACGCCTTACAAGCGCGCCTGGCTTAAGGCTCTCTCTTCGGGCGACTACGCTGAGCGTGACACCTTCAACGCGCATGCAGCGCCCTTCGCGCCGGTACCGAGGCATGTGTCACAAGGCATTCCGTCTCTTGACGAGCTCGGCTTTAGCGCCACCAACCTGACCGAGCTGAAACTGCCGCTCGGCGCGAGTGGCGCACAGCGGCTGCTTGCTGCCTTCGAGAAACGCATCAGCAGCTATCGGGAGCGACGCGATTTCCCCGCAGCGGCTGGCCCCTCCTATCTTTCCGTGCATCTGCGCTTTGGGACACTGTCGGTGCGCGCCATGGTGCGCTGCGCGCTGCAGCACCTCAGCGAACTAAGACCAGATGATCAAAGTGGAGCTGCCACGTGGCTTTCGGAAATCATCTGGCGTGATTTCTACATGCAGGTGCTGTATCACCGTCCGGACCTGCCGCAGCACGCCTTCCGGCTTGAGTTCGACCAGCTCGAATGGGTCGGCGGCGCGCGCGGCGCCACGTTCTTTGCTGCATGGTGTGAAGGACGCACGGGGTATCCGCTGGTCGATGCAGCGATGCGTCAGATCAATCAGACCGGCTACATGCACAACCGCTTGCGCATGGTCACGGCGAATTTCCTGGCCAAGGACCTGGGCGTCGACTGGCGCCTTGGAGAACAGTATTTCGCGGATCAATTGAACGACTTCGATCTCGCCTCGAACAACGGTGGCTGGCAATGGTCGGCTTCCACAGGCTGCGACGCGCAGCCCTACTTCCGGATTTTCAATCCTGTCTCGCAGTCGGAGAAGTTCGATGCCAACGGCGATTTCATCCGCCGCTGGGTGCCCGAGCTCGCCATGCTGAAGGCAGCCGACATCCACGCGCCATGGCGCTTGAGCGAGGAAGCGCAGCTGCGCTACGGGATCCGCATCGGCGAACACTATCCGCTACCGATTGCCGACCATGACGAGGGGCGGCGCGCCACCCTGTTGCGCTATCAGGCGGCGAAAGAGCGCGCCCGCTAGCTCGTGGCGCGAGCTGAAGTTGCGGTCAGGCCGTGGCGCGGCGTTTGGAGCCGGTAAAGCGTGCCAGGTGAGCCAGCAGCTCTTCTTCCTGATAGGGCTTGCCAAGGTACACGTCAACGCCCAGTTCACGCGCGAATTCGCGATGCTTGTCAGCGGTACGGGACGTGATCATCACGATCGGGATGCTGTGATAGCGCTCGTCGCCGCGCACGTTGCGCGTCAGATCGAAACCATCCATGCGCGGCATCTCGATATCAACCAGCATCACATCGGGCGTGTAGTCCTGCAGCTGCTGCAGGGCATCGACCCCGTCCTTGGCCAGCACCACTTGGTATCCCTCGCGCGTCAGGAGACGCTGCGTGACACGACGCACCGTCAATGAATCGTCGACCACCATCACCGTCGGCAGCGTTTCAAGACCGGCGACCGGCTCGGACCTGCTTGCCACCGGCGCTTGCGTGATCAGTTCTGCGACCGCGCCGCCCACCGTCGGCTCGCTGACTGCGGCCACCTGGGCGCGTTCGCGCTCGACCTGCTGGGCCAGCTGCACCGGATTGAGAATCAGCACGATGTCGCCCGAGCCGAGCACCGTGGCACCCGCAACGCCCGCCATACGCGCCAGCTGCGGTCCGATATTCTTGACCACCACTTCCTGGTTGCCGACCACCTCATCGACGTGCACCGCCACGCGTTCGCCACCGGAGCGAAGGATCAGCAGTGGCGAGTAGCGCTGGGCAATGGGTGAGCGATCGCGCTCACCGAGCAGCCCGGCCAGGAAATGCAGCGCAACCGGCTGGTTCAGCCACATGACGTGGCCGTCGTTATAGGCCTGCGCGAGCGGCTGCGGGCGCAGCTGCTGCACCTGCTCGACCAGCACCGACGGGATGGCATAGGTGCGGCCGGCAACGGTCACCAGCACCACCTGCGTGACCGCCAGAGTCAGCGGCAGGTTGATGGTAAAGCGCGTGCCCTTGCCAGGACTGCTGTCGACCGAGACGCGGCCACCCAGACCACCTGCTTCGGCGCGCACCACGTCCATGCCAAAGCCTCGGCCTGCAAGCTCGGTGACTTCGGTCGCGGTGGTAAATCCAGGCTGGAAAATCAGGTCGGCGACACGCGCATCGTTGAGTTCTTCCTCCCCCGACAACAGGCCTTGCGCACGCGCCTTGTCCCGGATGCGCTCGACATTGAGGCCCGCGCCATCGTCTGAAAACACCAGCACGATTTCATTACCTTCCTGGCGCACTTCCACCAGTAACTCGCCGGTTTCACTCTTGGTCGTGCTGCCGCGCTGTTCGCGCGTCTCGATGCCGTGCACCACTGCGTTGCGCAGCAGATGTTCGAAGGGCGCGGCCATGCGTTCCAGCACGCTCCGGTCGATTTCAACGCCACCGCCGCGAATGTCGAGGTTGACGCGCTTGTCGACTTCCTTGGCCGACTGGCGCACCACCCGGTACAGGCGTTCTGAAACGCTTGAGAACGGCACCATGCGCACACGCATCAGATCCTGCTGCAGGTCACGCGTCATGCGCTGCTGCGCAGACAGATCGCGACTTGCCCCATCAAGACTGCGCACCAGGTTCTGCTGCACCGTGCCCACGTCAGAGACCGACTCGGCCATCATGCGGGTCAATTCCTGCAGGCGGGTGAAGCGGTCGAACTCGAGCGGATCGAAACGCTCGCGCTCCTTGACCATCGACAACTGCGACTGCATCTGGGTTTCGGCCTGGATCTCGATCTCGCGCAACTGCGATCTGAGTCGGCCCAGGTTTTCTGTCAGATCTGTCAGAGACGTCTTGATCTGCAGGACTTCGTTTTCAAGCCTCGAGCGCGAGATACTCACCTCACCGGCCTGGTTCACCAGACGGTCGAGCACATCAGCACGCACCCGCACGGCCTGCACCACCTGCTGGGGCGCATTGGCCACCTGCGGCCTGGCGGCGGCAAAACCGGTACTCAGCGGTTGCGCGGCCGGAACATTTGCCTGCAGTGGCACTTCTTCTTTACCAACCAGCGGCGCTGCCTCGACAGTCTCGTCACGCACCTCTTCTGCAGGCTGCTGATTGGGTCGCATCAGCCCGTCATACAGCTCGCTGGCGCGGTCGTACATGGACAGCAGTTCGTCGAACAGGGCCGGTGGAATCTCGCGCAGATTGACGCCGGATTCAACCCGCGTTTCGATCTCGTGCACCACTTCGCCGAGGCGCATGGCACCTGCCATGCGCGCACTTCCCTTGACGGTGTGCAACTGGCGCATCAACGATTGCGCGATCGACAGGTTGGCAGGCTGCGCCTGCCACTCACGCAGATTCTCCGAAATCTGCGGCATGTATTCGCTTGCTTCCTGCAGGAAGATATCGATCAGTTCAGCATCAATTTCATCGCGCACGCGGTCGGCAGAACGCGATGCCGCGAGCGATCCTGCAGTTGGCAGCGACGCCGCCACCGCTGGCGCGTCTTCCATGACAGCAGGCGGTTCGATGTGTGCGGGCGATGGCTGGTGCAGTGCTTCCGCAGCCGGCACCGCCTGTTCATGCGAACTGAGCTCGACGGCCTCTTGATCGGCATCGGCCTGGTGCGCCAGATTTGCAGCGCGCATGGCCGGCATGGCCGGCTCGGTCTCGGTGCTCTGGTCAGTCGCGCCTGCGCCTTCGGAGAGTGGCTCGACCGCATGGTCTTGCAGGGCGGCTTCTGAACCGTCATCTCGGTCTGTTTCCCGGTCTTCTTGCCGATCTGCTTGCGGGTCCGCGTTCAGGCCATGTTCTGCAGCCGTGTCAGCGCTGGCCTCGTGACGTTGCTCGTCCGCCAACTCAAGATGTTCGTCATGCGGTTGATGCACAGGCGGTTCAACCACCCCGGTTTCTGCCTCGACGTGCTGCGCGAGCGCCTCAACCGGATGTTCAAACTGCGCCTGGTCGGCCGCCATCGAATCTTCAATCGCCACCGAGGATGCTGCGTCGGTGCTGTCGCCTAGCACTTCGCTCGCTGCCGACTGTTCAGCAAAGAGTGGCTCGACCATCTCGCTGGACGGCTCAAAACGGGCCGGGGTCGATTCGTCAGCTTCTTCACCGTCAGTCCAGTTGGTGCGCGTCATGGCATCAAGCGGCGGTGAACTTGGATGGCGTGCCGGGTCATGCCGGGCGCGCAACACGTCGCGCAAGGCGTAGAGCCGCTCGCTGGTCAAGTGATCTGGCTCAGGCATGATCTCCGCTGCGAAGCGATGAAGCATGCCTCTGAGACTCTCTACGCCTTCTTCGAGCAGCAGGATCTC
>CAZZVZ010000099.1:0-9292 GCA_964657655.1 Gammaproteobacteria bacterium
TCGACCCGACGTGACACGCCGCCGCCGCGCGGATTGTTCGGCATCAGTACCAGGTAGCGGCCGGCCAGCGAGATAAACGTCGTGAGTGCCGCGCCTTTGCTGCCACGCTCTTCCTTCTCCACCTGGACGAACAGTTCCTGGCCTTCCTTGACGGCGTCCTGGATGCGCGCGTTGCGCACATCGATACCGTCGCGGAAATACTGCCGCGAGATCTCCTTGAACGGCAGGAATCCGTGACGTTCTTCGCCGTAATTGACGAAACAGGCCTCGAGACTTGGCTCGACGCGAGTGATGATGCCTTTGTAGATGTTCGACTTGCGTTGCTCGCGGCCGGCGGCCTCGATGTCGATGTCGATCAGTTTTTGGCCGTCGACGATGGCAACCCGTAGTTCTTCCGAATGGGTTGCATTAAATAGCATGCGTTTCATGTTTACTCCCGCGCGGCCGCAAAGCGGCATTGCGCCTAAACGTTGTCAAAACGCGAGGGAGAAGAGCTGGCCGAAATTGCCGCCACTGGACGCCGCGACTGCGGCGCCAGCGTGGGCTCTGGTCCTCCTTTTGAAAGCTTCGTTACGACGGGCAAAAGCATTCCACCTGCGATGCAGCTGACGCTGCGGCGCAGAGGATGCAAAAACCGGTCAGGGAGCGATCACCACGGCAAATTG
Source organism: Gammaproteobacteria bacterium (assembly GCA_964657655.1). Taxonomy (GTDB): domain Bacteria; phylum Pseudomonadota; class Gammaproteobacteria; order Burkholderiales; family Burkholderiaceae_D; genus CAJCIC01. The sequence goes on from CAZZVZ010000099.1 coordinate 666, forward strand.
GGCTCGAGGTTTAAAAGGAACACCGGAGCGCCGGCATGGCCGACGCTCCAAGATTCGATGACTGCCAAACTTTTCTCGCTGATCGGCGCACGCGCTGTGCGCGTCTTTAGCAACGCACCCGCACTGGTGCCGATCATTTCGCGCATGTGTCCTTACGGTGGACATCAAGACCGACGTGTAAAATCTAAGGCTCACGTAAAGCCTTGGCCTGGGCTGCACCGGCACTGAGCCCGAATCGCGCATCGCGCGGTCCTCTCTTGCCCAATGCTGCGCAAATCCCCACTTGCCTCCACAAATTATATTGCATGATGAAGGACTTAGGGGAAAAACAGCCATTGCGCGCCGAGCCGCCCAGCGTACAGCATCATTGCATCGACGAAGACAGTGCCGGTCAGCGCATCGATAATTTCCTGCTGCGTCTCGCCAAGGGCGTCCCCAAAAGCCATGTCTACCGGGTCATCCGTGGCGGCGAGGTCAGGGTCAACAAACGTCGGGTCGATGTCGATTATCGGCTCGCAGTCGGGGATGACGTGCGCGTGCCGCCCATGCGGCTGGCAGCGGCCCGGGCCGAGACCGCCCGTCCGAGCGAATTTCCGGTGATTTTCGAAGATAACGAGTTACTGGTCATCAACAAGCCCGCCGGCGTCGCCGTGCACGGTGGCAGCGGGGTCTCTTACGGTGCCATCGAGCAACTGCGCGCCGCGCGGCCCGAGGCACGCTACCTGGAACTGGTTCATCGGCTCGACCGCGAGACATCGGGACTTCTGATGATTGCCAAGCGACGCAGTGCGCTCACGGGTTTGCACGAGCAGATGCGCGCCGCCAGCATCGACAAGCGCTATCTGGCGCTGGCGCTGGGTGTCATGAACAACAAGCGCCAGAGCGTGCAGGCGCCGCTTGAGCGTTTTCTGCTGGCCGACGGCGAGCGGCGCGTCAGGGTCAATCCAGGGGGCATGGTGGCGCACACGATTTTTACCGTGCAGCAGAATTTCTCGGAATTCACCTTGCTCGAGGCGCAGCTCAAGACCGGGCGCACGCACCAGATCCGGGTCCACCTGGCCCACCTCGGTCATGCCATCGCGGGTGATGACAAGTATGGCGATTACAGTGTCAACCGCGTGCTTGCCAAACGCAAGGTAGCGCTCAAGCGCATGTTCTTGCATGCCGCCTCGTTGCGCGTGGCGCATCCGCGCAGCGGTGAAACTTTGAATCTGGCAGCGCCGCTGCCCGAGGAATTGAGCCATTTTCTATCGAGTCTTGCCGCATGAGAAATTTTGAACTGATCATGTTCGACTGGGACGGCACGCTAATGGATTCGACCCCGGCGATCACGCGCAGCATCCAGCGCGCCGCAGCCGACATTGGCCTGCCGGTACCAAGTGACGAGGCCGCGAGTCACGTCATCGGGCTGTCTTTGGAAGATGCCATGCGCCATGCCCTGCCGACGCTCAACGCCGCCGATTACCCGGCGCTGGTTGAGCGCTACCGCTACCACTACCTGTCGGCGGACGCTGACATCACTCTGTTCGAAGAGATCGAGCCGATGCTCGAAGAGCTCAAGAAGCGCGGCCATTTCCTGGCGGTGGCGACCGGCAAGAATCGCGCAGGGCTTGAGCGCGTGCTCAAGAGCACGGCGCTGGGGCATATGTTCGACGCCACGCGCACGGCCGACGAAACGCGTTCGAAACCGCATCCGCAGATGGTGATCGAACTGACGGATTACTTCGGTGTCGAGGCCGAACGCAGCATCATGGTGGGCGATACCACCCATGATCTGAACATGGCGCACAGCGCGCGTGCCAAGGCGCTTGGAGTGAGTTATGGCGCGCACCCGCATGAGAATCTGGTCGCACTCGGGCCGCTCGCGGTGCTCAGCAGCAGCCGCGAACTCAGGTCCTGGCTGAGCCATCATGGCTGAGACGACTGCTGGTCGCGACTGGATCGAGATCGGTCCTGCAGCACAGATCGAGGAACGCAAGCGCGGGCTGCGTTTCCCAGTGGCTGAACGCCATGGCCGGCCCGGCAGCCGCATGACCGGCTTCGTGGTGCGTTTCGAGGGCGAACTGTACGGCTACCTCAATCAATGTGCCCATGTCCCCACCGAGCTTGACTGGGTCGAAGGGGAGTTCTTCGAGGGTTCGGGGTTATACTTGATGTGCGCCACGCACGGTGCAATCTATCTTCCAGAAAACGGCCGTTGCGCGGGTGGGCCGTGCCGCGGCGGCAAGCTGCGCGCGATACAGATCAAGGTTGAAGACGGCCTGGTCTACTGGCAGCCCGATGAATATCTGATCGGCCCTCCCGATCAATCAGCCCCTAGATAAAATGTCAGATAACACACTGCCTCCTTCGCCCCCCCAGCATCCTGAAGATCCGCGTCGCGACCCGTTCATCTCGGCCTCGCCGAGTGCGGCGCGCGTGGTCGAAGAGGAGGCTGGCTGGGAGCGACGGGTGCTCGAGAACCTGGCCTACGCGGCACTGCGCGAACAGCGCAGCGCGAGGCGCTGGGGCATCTTCTTTCGTGGTGCGACGCTGCTCTACGTCACCATCGTGATCGTTGCCGTGCTGGGCTTTTCCTACAAGGGCACTGAAGCAGACCTGGGCACGCGTCACACGGCACTGGTGACGCTAGAAGGTGTCATCGACGCGCAGGGTCAGGCATCGGCCGAAAAGATCAACACCGCACTCGATGGAGCGTTCAAGGACTCCGGCACGGCCGGCGTCATCTTGCGCGTCAACAGTCCGGGCGGCAGCCCGGTCCAGGCCGGCATGATCTACGACGAAATCCGGCGCCTGCGCGCCAAGTATCCCGACAAGCCGCTTTATGTCGTGGTCGAGGAAATGTGCGCTTCAGGTGGCTATTACGCTGCGGCAGCAGCCGACGGCATTTACGTCGACAAGGCAAGCGTAGTCGGCTCGATCGGCGTACTGATGGATGGTTTTGGCTTTACCGGCACGATGGACAAGCTTGGCGTTGAACGTCGTCTGATGACGGCTGGTCGCAACAAGGGCATCGGCGATCCATTCTCGCCCCAGACCGATGAACAGAAGTCGCATCTGCAAGATATGCTCGACCAGATTCACGCCCAGTTCATCAAGGTCGTGCGCGATGGTCGTGGCAAGCGACTAAAGGAAACGCCCGATATCTTCTCGGGCCTTTTCTGGACCGGGGCGCAAAGCATTGATTTGGGCCTCGCCGATGGCTACGGAACGGTGGAAAGTGTCGCGCGCGACATTATCAAGGCCGACAACGTGGTCGACTACACCGAAAAAGAAAGCATCACCGAGCGCTTTGCAAGACGCCTCGGAACAAGCCTGCTGGGTGGCCTGGCGCATGTGCAAGGCAGCGGTTTCTCACTGCGCTAGTTCTCGTCTTGCTTTCAGGCTGCGAGCATCAAGAAGATGCTCGGCTTGCCCTTCAGATCGAGGGGTGCATGTTTTTTCCACTCGGCTACGCTGAGCGAGACAATGTTTTCGTCGGGCATGCTCAGATGACAGGCGACGCACAGTCGTGTCGTGGCTGACAGACTCGCAATGCAGCTGTCGAGCAGTGCGCCATTGCGGTAGGGTGTCTCAATGAAGATCTGGGTCTGGCGTGCTGCCTTCGACTCACGTTCCAGCCGCTGCAACTCCTTGTGTCGTGCCGGCGCCTCGATCGGCAGATAGCCCTGAAATGCAAAACGCTGCCCGTTCAGTCCGCTGGCCATCAATGCGAGAAGGATCGAAGAGGGCCCGGTCAGCGGTCGCACGGTGACGCCGAACTGATGCGCCAGCGCGACCAGCATGGCGCCAGGATCCGCCACGGCAGGCGCCCCCGCCTCTGATACCAGGCCCGCGTCACGACCGTTGAGAATCGGCTCGAGCAGCGCTGGCAGCTCGGCCGGCCGGGTCGAGACATCCAGTTTGACGATTTCGATGTCCTGCAAGGCAACACGCAAGGGTGTAACGGCGTGCACCCCTTTCAGGAAGGCACGCGCCGACTTGGCGTTCTCGGCGACCAGGTAATCGAGTGCTGCGACCTGCTTGAGCACTGCAAGGGGCAGCACCAGGTCGCATGCGCTGTCTCCAAGCGGGGTGGGCACCAGGTAGAGTATTCCCGGTTGTTTGCTGTTCATCCTTGACCGATGTGTTCGAGCACATTGAAGCCGAGCTGGCCGAGGCAGTCGGTCAGGGCGATCAGGGGCAGGCCGATCAGTGCGGTCGGGTCGCTGTTGTCGATGCGCTCGAGCAAGGCAATGCCCAGCGCTTCGGATTTGGCACTACCGGCGCAGTCGTACGGTTTTTCGGCATTCAGGTAGCGTTCAATACTTCTGTCATCGAGCACCCGAAACGTGACCGTGACCGGTACGACCTGATGGGCGCGTCGATCGGTCTCGCTGTCGATCACGCAAAGCCCGGTGTAGAACACCACGGTTTGCCCCGAAAGCTGGCGCAGCTGGTGCACTGCATTGGCGTGATCGCCAGGCTTTCCGAGCTTCTGATCGCCAAGCGCGAGCACCTGATCGGAGCCGATCACGAGGCGCTCAAGTCCGGGCCGTGCCAGGGCAGCTGCCTTGGCAATCGACAGGCGCAGTGCCAGCGCCTCGGGGCGCTCGCTGGCGAGTGGCGACTCATCGACGTTCGGTGCCGCGACTTCAAATGGCAGGCCGAGCCGGCCGAGCAGTTCGGCCCGGTAGCGTGAAGTGGACGCAAGAAGAAGACGGGTAGCTGGATGTGTTGCCATGAGTGCCCGGCGAATTTGACCGGCTACATCAGAGTTGCGAATATTCGCGTCCTTGGGGACGAACCAGTCAGACAATGCCTGCTGCGCGATGGGCAGGCAGAAGGAGGAAGGCCATGATCATCGACGCTTTTGCATTTGCTCGCAACGGGGACGAGCGTTCGGCTCAGATCCCGGTCGCGCAGCTGACCCGCCTCGATTTGCTGTCCCATCGCGGCCAAGTCGCCTATCAGGCAGCCGGTTTTATTGGCGAGAGGCATCGCGCATTCATCAAACTCGACGTCACCGGGCAACTGGTCCTGCGCTGCGAGCGCTGTCTGCAGGCCCTCGAGTGGCCCCTCGAGGTGCACTCGTTGCTGTGGCTCGCCAGAACTGACGAGGAGGCCGATCGTGCGCCGGTCGACGAGGATGAGTACGATCCCGTGGTGGGGTCGGAGCACTTCGACCTCGACGCCCTGATCGAAGACGAAATCCTGCTGAACCTGCCACTTCCGCCCAAGCATGAGCACTGCCCAGAGCCGCTTTCCTCGCCCAAGAATGTGGCCGATTCGCCGTTTGCAGCCCTCAAGGCACTGAAAAAGGGCGCGCCAAACTGAAGCTTGTGACCCGATTGGGTCTAAAATCCGCGGCAAACGCGCCAGACGGTTGTAGCGAAATGCCCTGACATGGTAAAATAGCTGGCTATATTCAAGGAGTTGTCATGGCAGTCCAACAAAACAAAAAGTCGCCTTCGAAGCGTGGCATGCACCGCGCGCACGACTTTCTGACCGCACCACCGCTCGCCACCGAGCCGACCACTGGTGAGACGCATCTGCGCCACCACGTCAGCCCCAACGGTTTTTACCGTGGCAAGAAAGTTGTCAAGACCAAGAACGACGAGTAACGCCTGTTCGCGCATACTGCGCCGATGGCAGTGAGTCTGTATTGGTATTCCCGGTGCCAGCCCCGCCCGGGTGCAAGATGGGTTGTGGCGCAGCCGGCGCCGACGCTGTCGTGACCGGCGAACCAGAGCGAAGACGCCAAGCGCATGTCTATCCAAATTGCTGTTGATTGCATGGGAGGCGATCACGGTCTACCCGTGACGGTCCCAGCGTCGCTCGAATTTCTCAAGTTGCATGAAGACGCGTCATTGCTGTTGGTCGGCAATGCCGCCGAGCTCAAGTCACGCGTCGCCAAGTGGCCCGATCACGCCCGCTCGCGAATCGAGATCGTTCACGCATCGGAAGTCGTCACCATGGACGACTCGGTCGAGGTGGCGTTGCGCCGCAAGAAAGATTCGTCGATGCGTGTCGCGATCGATCAGGTCAAAACGCAGAAGGCCGCCGCATGCGTGTCGGCGGGCAACACCGGCGCATTGATGGCTGTTTCACGTTACCTGCTCAAGACGCTTGAGGGCATCGATCGCCCTGCGATTGCGATGGGGCTGCCGAATCAGCGCGGCGGCGTCACCACCATGCTCGATCTGGGCGCCAATGTCGATTGCGCGCCGGAACATCTGCTGCAGTTCGCCATCATGGGAAGCGCGCTTGCCAGTGCCGTGGACGGCAAGGATCGTCCCAGCGTCGGGCTTCTCAACGTGGGTGAAGAAGTCATCAAGGGCAACGAGGTGGTGAAGCTGGCCGCCGAGCTGTTACGCAGTTCGGGCCTCAACTTCTATGGCAACGTGGAAGGCGACGACATCTATAAAGGCACCACGGATGTGGTGGTATGCGATGGTTTCGTCGGCAATGTTGTCCTCAAGTCCTCAGAAGGTCTGGCGCAGATGCTGGGCGGCTTCATTCGCGAGGAATTCACCCGCAATCTGATTGCCAAATTGTCCGCAATCGCCGCCTTTGGCGTGCTGCGCCATTTCAAGCGACGTGTCGATCACCGCCGCTACAACGGCGCCACCTTGATCGGCCTGCGCGGCCTGGTCCTGAAGAGCCACGGCTCGGCTGACGCATACTCGTTTCGCTGCGCGCTCGAGCACGCCTATCATGCGGCACAACACCGGGTGCTGGAACGCATCGCAGCCAGCGTTGCTGCGATTACTCCGGCAGTTCAGTCTCAACAATAATTGCCCAGCCAATGATGTCAGAAAGCCGCATTACCGGCACCGGCAGCTACCTGCCGCCACGCCTCGTGTCGAACCAGGAACTGGCCGAACAGCTCGGCCGTGACGGCATCGAGACCAGCCATGACTGGATCTTCTCGCGCAGCGGCATTGCGGCGCGTCATTACGCTGAACCAGACGTGCTGTGCAGCGACCTGGCCGTCAAGGCGGCCGAACAGGCAATCGCCGCCGCTGGCCTCGTGCCCAACGACATCGATCTGATCGTGCTGGCCACCTCGACCCCCGACATGGTGTTTCCAAGCACCGCGTGTATCGTCCAGCACAAGCTCAAAATCACCAATCACTGCGCTGCCTTCGACGTCCAGGCGGTATGCAGCGGCTTCGTCTACGCCTTCGCGACCGCCAACAACGCAATTCGCAACGGTGACGCCAGGCGCGCGCTGGTGATTGGCAGCGAGGTGTTTTCGCGCATTCTTGATTTCAAGGATCGGGGCACATGCGTTCTGTTTGGCGATGGTGCAGGTGCTGTGGTACTGGAAGCATCCGAGGAAAAGGGCGTGCTGGCCACCAGGATGCACGCAGACGGCAGTCACGTCGGCATTCTGTGCGTGCCTGGCAACGTCAACGCCGGCGTGGTGGCAGGCAGTGCCTTTTTGCACATGGACGGCCCGGCGGTGTTCAAGCTGGCGGTCAACGTCCTTGAAAAAGTGGCGCGTGAGACGCTTGACAGGGCCGGCATGACGTCCGATCAGATTGACTGGCTGATTCCGCATCAGGCCAACATCCGCATCATGCAGGGCACCTGCAAGAAGCTTGGCCTGCCGCTCGAGAAGATGGTGGTCACGGTGGAGCGTCACGGCAATACCTCGGCCGCCTCGATTCCGCTGGCGCTCGATGAAGCGGTGCGGCAGGGACGGATCAAGAAGAATCACGTGGTGATGATGGAAGGCGTGGGCGGCGGCTTTACCTGGGGCGCTCTGCTGGTGCGCATGTAGCAAAGCCGCTTGGCTGCTATCGCAAGGCCAGTTTACGACATTTATACGGAACAACAGGCGCTACAAGCGCCGGGATCGAGACAATGCAATTTGGCCTGGTATTTCCCGGACAGGGGTCGCAAAGCGTTGGCATGCTGTCCAATTTCGCACGCTATCCGGTGGTGCGTGACACCCTTGGCGAAGCGGGCGAGGCGCTCGGCGAGAATCTGCTGGAACTGATTGAGTCGGGGCCGGGCGAGGCGCTCGGTCTGACCACCAACACGCAGCCAGTGATGCTGGCCGCCGACATCGCGGTGTACCGCGCCTTTCGCGAAGCAGGCGGTGGCGTGCCAAGCTTCGTTGCAGGTCACAGCCTTGGCGAATACGCAGCTCTGGTGGCAGCCGGCACGATCGAGTTCCAGGCCGCGGTGCGTCTGGTCCGGTTGCGCGCCGAAGCAATGCAGCAGGCCGTGCCAGTCGGCGTCGGCGGCATGGCCGCCATCCTCGGACTCGATGCCGAGCGGGTCAATCAGGCGTGCGAAGAAAGCGCACAGGGCGAAGTGGTCGAAGCGGTCAACTTCAATGACCCGGTCCAGATTGTGATCGCAGGCCACGCCAGCGCGGTGGCGCGCGCCATGGAACGGGCCAGGGAACTGGGCGCCAAGCGCGCCTTGCCGCTGCCGGTCTCTGCGCCATTTCACAGCTCACTGATGAAACCTGCGGCCGATCGGCTCGCGCTCGCGCTCGAGGACATGGTGCTGCGCGAACCGGGCATCCCGGTGATCAACAATGTCGATGTGGCCGTGCTGAGCGATCCCGCCCTCATCAAGGACGCCCTGGTGCGCCAGGCTTACAAGCCGGTGCGCTGGGTGGAGGTCAT
>CAZZVZ010000100.1:0-9290 GCA_964657655.1 Gammaproteobacteria bacterium
GAAGAGGAAATCGAAAGAGCGCTGGGACGGCGGGTCGATCTGAAATCTGGCGGCTACCTGATCCTCGACCAGACCGAAGCCATGACCACCATCGACGTCAACACCGGCGCCTACGTCGGCAACCGATCGTTTGATGACACCATCTTCAAGACCAACCTCGAGGCGGCTCATGCCATCGCGCGCCAACTCCGGCTCCGGAATCTCGGTGGCATCATCATTCTCGATTTCATCGATATGGACACCGCCGAACATCGAGACGCGGTGCTGGTTGAATTGAAGAAAGCCTTGACGCGCGATCATATGCGCATGACGGTCAATGGGTTCACGCAGCTCGGCCTGGTCGAGATGACAAGAAAACGCACCCGCGAGTCTTTGGCGCATATCTTGTGCGAGTCATGCCCCATCTGCCAGGGGAAGGGCGAACTCAAGACGGCCAGGACGGTTTGCTACGACATCCTGCGCGAACTGCTTCGCGAAGCACGCCAGTTCAACCCGCGCGAATTTCGCATCCTGGCCTCGCAGCAGGTGATCGATCTTTTTCTGGAAGAAGAGTCGCAAAATCTTGCGATGCTCGGCGATTTCATCGAGAAGCCGATTTCTTTGCAGGTTGAATCGATGTACTACCAAGAACAGTACGACATTATTCTGATGTAGCGTCACCTGATACGCTTGATCGAGGAAAGCGGGACCGTCAATCACGGCGCGGATTGCCAGCCCGACGCCAAGGCGCTCAAGGGATTGCGATCACGGCAGGGTCAACTGCACAGATAGCATTCGAGAGCGCCAACATTGGCGACGGACGCACTGAGCGTCAATTGCCAAGTCGTGTTTCCGGATGCCTTAATCCAGCAAGGCGTCGGCGAACAGTTTCATCTGGCCTCGAGATAGCCGCGTAGATTCGAGCTCAATGCGATCACCGGTTGCTGCCACTCGCCAGCCTCGGTGCTCGCAAACACGCGTGCATCGGGCCACCATGGGCTGAGTGTATTTCCAATTTGCCAGCGCCAGTCTTCCATGGTTGGCTTGAGAACCCAAAGCGGCTTTCCGAGTGCAGCCGCGAGATGCGCGCCAGCACAGTCAATCGCCACCACTGCATCGACCAATGACAAGATCGCGGCCGTATCGGCGAAGTCCTTGATCTCTTCTGTGGGGTCGATCATGCTTAACATCTGCAGCGTGCTCTCGATCTCTGGGCGCGTATCGGTCGCGAGGTTGACCCAGGTGACCGCGTCAATGTTGGCGAGCGGCTGCAAGGCAGCCGGCGGCACGCTTCTGATCCAGTCGTCCCCACGGCGTGGATTGCCACTTGCGATCAGCGCCAGTACTGGCGAAGAGCCATTTCTTATTTGGGGTCTCCATCGTTCGATTCGGTCCGGATCAACGCTCAAGCGATCAAAGCGCCCGATGTCTTGAGGAGAAAGCGCCAGACCGGCGAGCAGATCGAACAAGCCGCACGCGTAACGACAGCCGACAGCTGCCGGATGCGGCATGTGTTCGGAACTGACAATCTCGCACACCGGCTGTAGGCTGGTGACAAGCTCGGCAATGCTCGGCGGTACCCAGAGCACAACCTTGATGGCTCGATCGGCCAGAAACCTCAGCAATCTCAGTGCAATGAATGCATCTCCCACGCCTTGGTCGAAGTGCACGAAAAGCTTGGCCGAGCCGATCGCCTGACCAGTCCATTGGGTGGAGTCGGCAATATGGTTATTGGGAATCAGCAACCGGTTTGTCTCGGCCATCAAGCGCCAACCCTCATTCCAGCGACGCCCCCCCTCGCGAACCAGGCGACTGCCAAAAGCATTGCGCGTTTCCGGCCGAACGGGATCCAGGCGCCAGGCCGTCTCGCTGAGAGCGAGAGCCATTTCATTACGACCCGCATAAAAACATGTGGCCGAGAGGTTGACCGCGAGAATCGCCGTCAGGTCAGTGCGTTGTCCGAACTTTTCCACCAGCTCCAAAGCAACGGGCCAGTACCTCCTCTTAACATCGATCATCTGGCTGAGGCGCTCCGCCTGTTCGATGGTGAGACTGCCGTCGCGCAACTGCGCGCACAGGTTGGCGATTCGCTCCTCGCGAATCAGCGCCACCTCAATCGAATCACCGTCGCCCGACCGTAGCGCACTGAAGCGCAGCTTGACCGCTTCAAGGTTGGCAAGCGCCTGGGTGTCGTCCGGATTGAGTTTGACTGCTCTCTCGAACGCCTCGATCGCGTCGTCAACGTTCCCGAGGTTCAGCTGCATGGCGCCTAGGGCGTTGTAGATCTGCTCGTCGGCTGCACCGAACGAAATCGCTCGCTTGGCAAAGGCGACGCCCTGGACGTTCTCCCCTGCACCCAGCAGAGCGCCGACCATGAATTTGAGGGCGCCGGGATGGTCTGGATTACTCGTCAGTGCGCGGTCGAGAAAATGAACTGCCTCGCGATAGCGAGCTTGCATATAGAGCGCGAAACCGAGCTGGGCCAGCAGCGGCACTTCTTTTGGAAAGCGTGCAGCCTGCGGTATCAATAGCTTTGCCATGCCTTCGTGGTCGCTTCCAGCCTGCAAGCGATCCGCTTCGGCCATTACATCTGCAAGTGAAAGCTTTCCTGCACCGTTGGCGGCGGAGGTGCTGCGTGAAGCAGCAACTGACTGGCGCCCTTTACCAAACCATTTAAACAAGCGTGGCCTCCCCGGCATCCATGAGATGCCCGGAAGAAGGACGGGCAGCATGAGGCACATTCATGAACAGCTCTGTAGCACAAATGCTCGGTAAACGCCTTGAATGAACCATGCGACATGGTACGGCACATCCGCCCCGGTCAAGATCGCAGACAGACGGTGTGCGCCCTATCGCGCACCCTGCAACTGATCAGCGTCAGTCAGGGTTTTCAAGAAAGAGACGATGTCATCGATATCCTGCGCCGATAACCTGCTCTCATCGCCAACCCGCTGACCGAAAGGCGCCTCGCGATTGACGTTGCTGCGATATTTCTGTGGCAGATCATCGAACTGGTGATTCTTCGGGTACCAGTGATCGGGCCTGGTGTCGCGTTCTGCATAGAAGACCACCGCAGAGCGCAGATCGTGAATCACACCGTTATGAAAGAAGTTTCTCCTTGTGGCCACGTTGCGCAAAGACGGTGCTCGGAACATGCCACAGTACTCGGGGTGATCTGTCAGGTCTTTTCGGTAGGGCCCGCATAGCCCGAGATCGAAATACCTCGCATCGCTATTGGCCGGAATGTGCAGGTTGCGTGGCACGCCAAGCGCGATGTAACCATTGTCGGTGAACATGGGAAATGCGCCCTCGGTGGCGGCGCTCGGATGGCACAGGGCGCAGTTTCCTTTTTCGGGATCCTCGAACAGTAGCAATCCGCGCTGCTCCTTGGCACTCAGCACGGCCTGGCGCCGCAGATACGCATCGTATTTGCTCGAGAAGGGATAAAAGGTGCTGGCATCTTGTTGAAACACTTCGAGGGCAAGGACAACTGCTGCAACCGCATGCTGATCATCGTCGAGCACGTGCTGGCCGAATGCCTCACGCAACGCGCCGGCAAAACGCGAGGCCCTGATTTCGTGAGCGAGGCTTGCTGCGCTCCGGTTGGCCATCTCGTAACTGGAGAACAATGGCAGGCGTGCCTGATCGTGCACCGTGGCTGCGCGTCCGTCCCAGGTATAGCCCCCGGTCGGTCCCTGATCACCGTTGACGTCCTCACCCTCGTGATAGTGCTCGGTAAAGGCAGGCATGCTCTCACGGTAGCGCAGTGAGGGCACTGCGCGCACCCCGGGCGCGTGGCCGCTGGTCCCACCCAGTTGGACATCCCGGGCATTTGGCGCGGCGAAGGCATGTCCCGGATCGTGACATGTGGCGCAGGCGAGCCGCCCCGAGGCGGATATGCTCCTGTCAAAGAAAATCTGGCGACCGAGGTCGGTCATCTGCTGCACTGAAGGCTCACGCTCGAAGTGCATCAGGTAGGGGTCCTCCGCTTCGCGCGATTGGGCGCGAAGGGATGAAGCGAGGCTGACCAGCCACACAACGGCAAGCATCCGAAAGGCGAGCCTGCGCCACCCCGCCAGAAAGAGACTGGGGTAGGAGTGAGGCGCTCGGGTTGCCATGGCGCCGGTATACCATGCAAGCCGGATGATCGTCTCGCGAGGCTGGGGTGATGCGTGACCTGACACATTTCTGTCAAAAATTGGCGTTACCGTGGCTGGTTGCACGAAAAAGATAGGGTCCAGATGCGTTCTGCAAAGAAAAACTCGAGTTCTGCCGTGCGTGTCCTGATGACGGTCGGCGCGCTTGGCCTTCTGGTCTCTTGTGCCCAGAACCGGCCGGCAGCCATGGGCGACGAGCCGATGGCGCACGAAGACGCGCTGCATACGCAGATCCAGACCATTGTCGTGATCTACGACGAGAACCACGGCTTCGACAAGCTGTTCGGCAACTTTCCCAACGCCGACGGTATTCCCACGCCCGACAAGATAGCGCCGCAGCTCGACCGCGACAGGGCGGTGCTGACGAGTCTGCCCCAGACCTGGGGCGGTGTGACTTCACCGGGTGAGCAGACTGTCGTCACGCAGGCGCAGAGCGCGCATTTGCCCAACGCGCCATTCAAAATCGAAACCGCCTTTCAGCCAGCCAGCGGCGTAACGCTCAGCCAGGCGGTGGTGACGCGCGACCTGTATCACCGCTTCTACGAGAACCAGATGCAGATCGATGGCGGCAAAAACGACATGTTCGCCGCCTACGGTGATGCCGGCGGTCTGGTGATGGGCTATTGGGATGGCAGGCAGCTGGCGATCTACCAGATGGCCAGGAAATACACGCTGCTCGACAACTTCTATCAGGGCGCCTTTGGCGGTTCCTTTCTCAACCACCAGTACCTGATTTGCGCATGCGCCCCGGAGTGGCCCAACGCCGACAAGTCGCCAGCCCATCCGCCAATTACGGCGCTCGAGCGTGACGCCAAGGGAGACTTCACCCCCAACCTGACACTGGCACGATCTTCACCTGCATCGGCCTTGTCGGGCCCGCCGGTGTTCGTCAACAGTGCCAACCTGACCCCCAAGAACTACTTCCACGACGGCACCTTCCGAGCCGTCAACACCATGCAGCCGGCGTTCCAGCCAAGCCAGAACGCACCGGCCGCCTCGGATCCGTCAAAGCTGTATGCCGATCCAGTCAGTCCGACTACCTTGCCGCCACAGACCCAGCCGACCATCGGCGACCTTTTGAGCGCGGCGCACGTTGACTGGACCTGGTATTCGGGAGCATGGTCCTCGACGCTTGCAGCGGCGACCACCACGCACAAGTTCCCGCCCAGCCGGCTACCGGGTTCTGCTCCCAATTTCCAGTTTCATCATCAGCCGTTCAACTTCTACGCCAGCCTCGATCCGACCGAACACCCCGACGAGCGCGCCCATCACCTGCGCGACTTCGATGATCTGGTGCACGATGCGGCCGCCGGAACCTTGCCGCCGGTGGTGTTCTACAAACCAGAAGGCGATCTCAACGAACACCCGGGTTATGCCGCGCTCACCGCTGGCGACGAACACCTCGCCAAGCTGATCGCGACGCTGCAGGCCAGCCCGCAGTGGAGCCATATGGTGATCGTTGTGACCTATGACGAGAATGGTGGCGCATGGGACCACGCCGCCCCGCCGGTGGCCGACCTGCTCGGGCCGGGCACCCGGGTACCGGCGGTGGTCATCTCTCCGTTCGCCAAGATGGGAAATGTCGACCACACGCCGTCTGACACCGGCTCGATCCTGAGACTGATTACGCGACGCTTCGACCTCCCGGAACTGCCGGGTCTTGCCGCACGCGACGCGGCCCTGAAGGCGCATGGTGAACCTGCCATGGGCGATCTGACCAGTGCGCTTTCCCTGCCTGCCAGCGAAGCGTTGCATAAGTAGACGCGCAGAGGTTTTGCGTAAGACCATTTTGCGTCATGTCATGTTGCCGTCACGAACGCACTGAACAATCGCTCCTTTAAAAGGGGAAGCGATGGAATCGGTGCTTGGAAATCTTTCGACAGGATCGGCCATCCTGCTCGGCCTGGCGTTGCTACTTGCGCTCGGCTTCGAATTCGTCAACGGCTTTCACGATACGGCCAACGCGGTCGCCACCGTCATCTACACGCGCTCGCTCAAGCCGATGGTCGCGGTGGTCTGGTCGGGTACCTGGAATTTTATCGGGGTACTGACGTCGAACGGTGCAGTCGCATACGGCATTATTGCGCTGCTGCCCGTGGAACTGATCGTCAATGTCGGCTCGAGCGCCGGCTTTGCCATGGTGTTCGCGCTCCTGCTGTCGGCCATCATCTGGAACCTGGGCACGTGGTACTTTGGACTGCCGGCATCGAGCTCGCACACCCTGATCGGCTCGATCGTCGGCGTTGGACTGATGAATTCCTACCTCTCGACCACCACCAAGTTCGGCGAGGGAATCAACTGGCCCAAGGTGTCTGACACTGTGACTGCCCTGCTGGTATCGCCAGTGGTCGGCTTCGTCTGTGCCGGCGCCTTGCTGCTGCTGTTCAAGGCCCTGATCAAGAATCCCGATCTGTACAAGTCTCCCAAGGGCGACGAAACCCCTCCGCTGTGGATTCGCGGCCTGCTGGTGCTGACCTGTACCGGCGTCAGTTTCGCGCACGGCTCCAACGACGGACAAAAGGGCATGGGTCTGATCATGCTGATCCTGATCGGCATCATTCCGGTCAGTTACGCGCTCGACATGAATGCCTCGCCCGATTCGGTCGCAGCACTGGTCCAAAACGCCCACCAGGCCTCGGTCGCGGCCAGCCACCTGCCCGGCGCCAACCGCGCTGCAAGCATGACCGACGTCCAGGCGCAGGGCGCCCTGTCGGATCTGCTGCGCAGCGGCTCTCCTGACGAGAATACCGCGCCTGCACTGGCCCGCCTGACTGCGGCCATCGATCAGCAGGTGTCAGGCGTCAAGAGCCTGTCAGACATCCCGGCCGACGCGCGCCGCGCGGTTCGCAGCGACATGTATCTGGTCGGCAGCGCGCTCGGCAAGCTGCTCAAGGGTGACTACGTCAAGGACGGTACTGATCGCGCCAGTCTGGGCGCTCTGCGCCTCAGCCTGGGCAAGGCGACCACCTTCATTCCCATCTGGGTCAAGGCGGCTGTGGCCGTCGCGCTCGGTCTTGGCACCATGGTCGGCTGGAAGCGCATCGTGGTGACGGTCGGCGAGAAGATCGGCAAAGTGCACCTGACCTATGCGCAAGGCGCTGCAGCCGAGCTGGTGGCCATGGCAACCATCGAAGCCGCCGACGTGTTTGGTCTTCCGGTCAGTACCACGCACGTGCTGTCCTCAGGCATCGCAGGCACCATGTTCGCCAATCAGTCGGGCTTGCAGAAGGACACCATCCGCAACATTCTGCTGGCCTGGATCCTGACCCTGCCGGTGTGCGTATTCCTCGGCGCCACGCTGTTCGCAGCAGGCCTGTTTGTCGTGCTGCGCCTGTTTTCCTGAGATGGTGCGGCAAGCCGCCAGCGACCTGCGCTGGCGGCTCGCCACCAATAGGTGGTGCGCAGCAGCTCGGAAAACCTTCGCGACGCACACAAATCGGGCGTGATTCGGCGGTGCCCGCCCGGCAACGCGGCTTCGGCAAGGAGCGCGGTCGACTTTTTGGACCAGAAAGGCACTGCTTGCCCTCTTCTCGTGCCTGGCTGCCCCCGCCTTGCGCGATCGCGTCGGCGACGGCATAGGGTTTGCTTTTGAAAGCGCCTGGCGGGGCGCTTTCGCCCTGCATTCCTCAAGAGGGCATGTGGCAGACAGCGAATCAGGCAAGCCACGGCTGGTGGTGGTCGGCAATGGCATGGCCGGCATGCGGACCGTCGAGGAACTGCTCAAACTCGCGCCTGACCTGTACCGCATCACGGTGATTGGCGCGGAACCGCACGGCAACTACAACCGCATTCAGCTGTCGCCCGTACTGGCCGGAGAAATCGAACTCGGCAACATCATGCTGAACGATTTCGCCTGGTATCGGGCCAACAACATCGAGCTCAAGAGCGGCACCAGCGTGACCCGTATTGACCGCGCCAGGCGCCAGGTGCTGACCGATCAGGGCGAGGCAATCGACTACGACCGACTGCTGCTGGCCCTGGGCTCGAGCCCGTTGGTGCCTGACCTGCCCGGCGTCGATCTCGAGGGTGTGGTCAGCTACCGCGATATCGCTGACGTCAACGCCATGATTGAAGCTGCAGCAACACATCAGCGCGCGATCGTGATCGGCGGCGGTCTGCTTGGCCTTGAAGCCGCTGCTGGCCTGAAACAGCGCGGCATGCAGGTGACGGTGCTGCACCTGATGGCACACCTGATGGAGCGTCAGCTTGATCCGCCTGCGGCACAAACGCTGCAGCGCTCGCTCGAGCTGCGCGGTATCGAATTCGTGCTCGGCGCGCACACCAGTCATCTGGCTGAAAGCAACGGCCGCGTCAGCGCCGTGCACCTGCAAGATGGTCGCGAACTTCCTGCCGATCTGGTGGTGTTTGCCGCAGGCATCCGTCCGAGGACCGGCCTGGCACGCGAGGCAAGGCTGCATTGCGCCAGGGGCGTGGTCGTGAACGACGCGATGCAGACCTTCGATCCGCGCATCTACGCCGTCGGCGAATGTGCCGAGCACCGCGGTGTTGCCTACGGCCTGGTGGCACCCCTGTTCGAGCAGGCCAACGTGTGTGCCAATCACCTGGCGCGTCTTGGCTACTCGAGCTACCAGGGCTCGCGCTTGTCGACTCGCCTGAAGGTCACTGGCATCGAGGTATTCTCGACCGGTGAGCTTGGTGGCCATGGCAGCGACGAAGATGTCGTGCTGCATGATCCAGACGCAATGGTCTACCAGCGCGCCGTGATTCGCGCTGGTGTGCTGGTCGGTGCCGTGATGGTGGGTGACACAGCGACTGCTGGCTGGCTCAACCGACTGGTGCTGCAAAAGGCACAGGTCGATGGTTTGCGCCAGCACCTTTTGTTTGGCGAGCCGGCGTGAGCGCGTCCTCGATCACCAAGAGCACCTGTCCTTACTGTGGTGTCGGCTGCGGTGTCCTGATCGAACACACCGGACAACGGGTGATTGGCGTTGCCGGAGATCCAGACCATCCCGCCAACTTCGGCAGGCTGTGCACCAAGGGCTCGACGCTTCATCTCACCACCGGCCAGAATAATCGGCTGCTGCAACCCTCGCTGCGCATGGCGCGCGATCAGCCGCGCGCAACAGTCAGCTGGAAGCAGGCCATCGAGGTGGCAGCGCAGCGCTTTGCTGCGGTGATCAATACCCACGGTCC
>CAZZVZ010000101.1:0-9150 GCA_964657655.1 Gammaproteobacteria bacterium
CAAGGCAAACACCACGGCGACGATCACGCCGATCACGACCGTCAGGGCGGTGCCCGAGGCGCTCGCCGCGGCATAACGGGTACCGAACGCGCGATCGCGGCGGCGGTCAGTAATGAATGCGAGGACGGCCCATGCCAGGAAGGCGCCGAACAAGACGATGTCATGCAGCGTACCGTTGGCAAGCAGATGGCCGACGGCCCAGCACTTCACCCCGAGCAGCATGGGGTGATGAAAGCGCGCCTTGAAGGCATTGCGCGGCACATAGGCTGCCACAAAGAGAACGATGCCGATGACGCTCAGCAAGGCATTGACGTGATGGGTCCAGACAGGCGGTGACCAGATTACCACCGGCGCCCTTCTGGCCAGCCCGTAGCCGTACAACAGGATCAGAAATCCAATCAGGGAGGCCAGCGAATACAGGCCTTTCCAGGGTTGCAGCCCGATCCGGTCGATCACGCGGCGGCGCCAGTCGAAAGCGAAGATGCTGGTGCAGTGCACACCAAGAAACACGACGAGACCGACAATCAAAACGAGCACTGAACATCTCCACCCGAGCGCAGCGGCGCCGATGACCTGATGCTACCGAGTTTTGTGCGCTCAGGCGAGTAACAATTGGTGGTCAATTGTGAAGATCGCGCTTTGCGAGAACGCTGATTGCGGCAGTGCGGCGTAGCTTTTAGAATAGCAGCGGGCCAACCGCGCACGCTCAGGAGACCAATATGGACATCTCAGCTTTTGAGAAGGAGTTAAAGAACACGGGCTACGGCGACATTGTGATGAAGGAGGGTGAGCCCTCGACCGTCAATACGCCGCATCAGCACGAATTTGCCGTGCGCGGCCTGGTGATTGCTGGTGAATTCACACTCACCAAGGATGGCAAGCCCACCACTTATGTTGCTGGCGATACCTTCTTCATGGACCCCAATTGCAGCCATACCGAAGGCCATGGCCCGGCTGGTTCGAAATACCTTATCGGCCGTAAACACGCGTGAGTTCACGGTGACTGCCCGCGGCTGGCGACGTGGGCCGCTTAAACTGCGTATCATGCGCAGCCAAATCACCGGCCTTCGACGAGACCCAGCAGCATGCTGAAACACATCAAGAAGCGGCTCTTCAAATCCAATCAGCCCGCGCCCCGGCGCATGGAGGATGAAGAGCCGTCCTATATTCCACCCGCCTCGCATCTCGCGCTCACGCCCGAAGAACGCGAAGAACAGCATTTTCGTGACTGGCTGGCCAAGCTCGATCCCGATCTCAGGCCCTATCAGCTGTGCGAGGACTATCCCAAGATCGCGCGCCAGATTCTGGCGCTATGGGGACAGGCGCCGCAATGCAACGCCTACATGGATCAGCTGCTGATCGCCAAGCGCGAAGGCCGCCAGGGCTTTCCTCCAGCGGTCGCACAGGAACTGCTCGCGCTTAGCGCCTACTACAAGGAAAAGTACGGCGCCCTGATCGGCCTGCGCGGCCTTTAGTGCCGCGCACAAGCATCACTTGTCCTTGCTGCCTTCGACCTGAATGCGCAGCGCCACATCCTGCCTGAAGCCGAGCTTCTGGCCATAGTCAACGCCAAAGTCAGCGCGGTTGAAGGTCCCGACCGCATCTGCACCGCATACCTCGACCTTCTTGACGGGATGCATGACACACTTGAATGAATCGATCTGCAGGTTGACCGGCTTGGTCACGCCATGCAGGGTGAGCTGGCCAGTCACACTCGAGGGCACACCGTCATGCCAGTCGCCCAGCTGGCCGTGATAGGTCGCAGTAGGAAACTGGTTTGCATCGAGCATGTCGGCTGAAGCGACATGCTTGCTGAGCGCGTCCATGCCGAAGTCGATCGAGCCGGTATCGATGGTGACGTCCACCGTACCAAAACCGATGGCGCGATCGAGCACGGCATTGCCGTGAGTCGACTTGAAGGTTCCACGCCAAACGGACAGGCCGCCAAGATGATCCACTTCGAAACTTGGATGGGTGTGATCGGGATCGAGCGTGTAGTTGGCGGGTTCGGCAAATGCAAGCGTCGTGACCACGAGCGCACCGCATGCAAGGAAAGATGTCGAAAGCAGGATGGATTTTTTCATTGGAAGTCTCATTCTAGGAATGGTGGCGCACTGTACGGTGCGTTCCGCATGATAAAACGCTCGCAGGTCGGCTGCACTAGGCTGATGAGCCGGGCGCTGCATCCATCAATTTATAGATTGCTTGCAGCAACTCCCTGCCTCTCGGCATACTGCTGATTACACGCTTTACTTGAGGCGAGCCCGATTGGCGGGCGACCTCGTCGTCGGCATCAAGTTCATGAGCAAAACGCTGGAATTGACTCTGCTATCCGTGCTGTTTTCTAGCGCTGTTCAAGCCGCAGTGGCCGCAGCGCCCCCGGTCGTTTCCGACCAGCGGGGCTGCAAGGCTCTCATGATCTACTCGCAAGATCTTCCAAAAAGCGTGACCTTCGATGGTAGTTGCGAAAATGGTTTGATCGCCGGTCAAGGTGTTCTTACGCTGACGTATGAAGACGGAATGCGCGATCAGATCACAGGGACGTTCGCGCAAGGACTTCCGGCAGACGGTCCTTACAAACGGCTTGCTGCAAACGGCGACATTTTTGACGGCACACGCCTCAACGGTCAGGTAGCCGGACACGTCAGACACTCGTTCCCAAATGGCACAGCCTATGAAGGCGAGTTTCTGAATGGAAAGCCAGTTGGTCACGGCATCTACAGACATTCACGCCTGACTCTAGAAGGCACGTTTGAGGGTGCCTTCGGCAACGCCGTCGGAACACTTACCTTCTTACCTTCTGCGGAAGACGCAGACGGTGGCAATAGACTCGCCACAGAAGAAGGCACGTTCGTAGCGTTCAAGCTTGAGGGTCCGGGAAGAAGAACCTCTACCATTGGAGATAGTTATCGCGGCAACTTCGTCGACGGCCAGATGGAGGGAGCCGGAAGTATTGAATTCGCGGATGGTAGGCGGTTTGAAGGGAATTTTCATCAGAATGCCGAGCAGGGCCGCGGGCGGGCATCACACCCAGACGGCACTGTTGTCGAGGGCGAATATCGCGATAACAAACTTAACGGCCAAGCACGAATCGATTGGCCGTCTCACTCGTGGTTCGAAGGCGAATTCAGAGATGATCAGATCGAAGGTAAAGGCAAAGTGCACCTTGCGAACGGATCCGAAATGAAAGGGACATTCCACAACGGGGCGATGAATGGAGAGGGCGAAATCACCGGCGCGGGTTTCCACAGCGTCGGAATGTTTCAGGACGGAAAGCTTAATGGATTCGGGAGAGTGAATTCATTGACCACCAACTGGTATGCGGAAGGAAACTTTCGCAATGGTCGGTTGGACGGCCCAGGGGTATCGCGAATCCCGGGCCAAATGTCCTACGAAGGCGACTTCAAAGCCGGAAGATACGATGGCATTGGGGTGATGACTATCGTCGGTCGATCGCGCTACACAGGTAGCTTTCACGACGGGAAGATGGATGGCAACGGGGTATACCGTGCGACAAATGGCAACCAATATTCCGGTGGATTTAGCGCTGGTCGAGTCAACGGTGAAGGCACCATTTTATTCAATGGTTACCGTTGCTCAGGACGCTTTAGAGAGGGCGATGAAGAGGGTCTGCTTCGGTGCGAATCACCCGAAGGACAGAAATTTATGGGGTCGTTTGACACACTGCAAGGCAAAGGCAAGCTGATACGCCAACAGCTCGAGTCGGCAAACGCCTCGATGGAAGCGTTTATGCCAATCGCTGACTCTGCGAGTACGCCTACTGGCGCCATCTCCACGGTCCGATAGGAAGTGACGAGCTAACGCAGTTCGATGCCGCCGCTGGTCAGCTTGAGGGCGGCAACACTTCGATATTGACGGCCTGACTGTCGATGTAATACGGCACGTGACTCGCATCAGCAAACAGCAGGCGCAAGGTGTGCTTGCCCGGCGGCAAGGTCAGAACGGTCTCAGTCTCCCCGCCGCCAAAGTGCTTGTAGTGCTGATGGGCGGCTTCGTTGGGAGCGTCGAACGGAATCGGCTTCTTGATGTCCGCCGGCAAAGGCAGGTCGATCAGGATGTGGTGGTGACCAGTGCCCTCGAGCATTCCTGCCTTGACCGGCGACACGCCCATGCCCGAGACCGCAAAGGCAACGCGAAACGGCGAGACGACTTTGTCGCCATCCTGGATATTGGTGAAATAGGCGCGTTTCTCGCCCACGGCGAAAGGGCGCGTCCGATCGGTCGAAGTGCCGCACATATGCGTCAGCGCGCTGGACATGCCAGCTGGCGCATCGCCTGCGGCCGATGCACTGACCAGCGGTATTGTTGCAGCCAGTGCATACATGGCCGTCACACGAAGTGTTAACCCGACTGTCATTACGTTCTCCCTTTGATCTTCTTGGCGACTTCTATCGAATGCTTGCCTTGTCCAGTCTGTCGCCGTTTGGCAGGCGAGTCAATGACGGATGTCTCATGCAATGCGCCGCATCTGGAATTCCAGCACTTAGGCGCTATGTCGCTCGAAATTTCCCGGCACCAGCCGCTTTCTTAACGTCATGAAGGGCCTCTCAACCGCAAAATAGAGGGCCGCTGCAACCGCCAGGCTGATGCTCAGGATGGCGCCGATGGTGGCTGCCTCACCCCAGGCTTGATGCCGGGCATAAGCATCAACCAGGTGGGCCACAGCCTTGTGCGACAGATAAAAAGAATACGACCACACAGCAAGCTGTTGAACACCGGGAATGCGGATGCGGTGCAACAGTGAGCCCGGACTGAGCGCTGCCAGTACGGCACAGGCATATGCCACTGCAATGAGCGAATAGCCGAAGGCCGTCATGAAGAATCCATAACCGTAGTCGTCAATGTAGTAGTCGAGCTTGACCAGCAACAGCACCATGGATACCGCCAGCAGTGCGACCAGGCAATTGCTGGTCGGGCGTGCGATCAGGCGATGCCACAGCATGGGATGGGCATGTCTGATCAGTGCCAAGGCAACGCCCGGCAGGAATTCGTCGAAACGGCACAGCGTGCCGTAATACACCAGGGTGTAATACCCGTCGATGTGACCTGTGGCCTCGGTTCCAAACCCGACCCAGAAGATGATGCGTGACACGATACCGACCGACCAGAGGAGTGCAAGGCCAGCCCACGCTGCGCCAATTCCCAAGCGCCAGGTTGCGCCCAGCACCAGCACGACCGGCAGGATCAGATAGAACTGTTCCTCGATACAAAGCGACCATGCGTGCGAGAAGGCGGTGCCGGGCCTGAGACCGAGATTCTGGGTGAAGCTCAGAAAGCGCCAGAGCGGCGGCATGAGGCCGCCGGAAAGCTGTTGTGGAAAGAGGGCATAGCAGGCCAGCACCACCCAGAACGCTGGCAGGGTGCGCAGCCAGCGTCGTGCATAGAAGTGGCCGACCTGAAGTCGGGCACCTCGGGCCATACCACCGATCAGCTGATTCGCGATCAGGTAGCCGCTCAGCACAAAAAAAAGGTCGACGCCGGTCCAGCCGACGTCACTCAGTACCCCAAAAGTCGGCTCACCGCTGACGAAGACCTGGTAGTGATACATGAACACCAGGGCAATGGCGAGGACACGCAGGGTGTCGAGCCCGGCGCTTCGGCTGTTCCGGTATGGCGAAGTTCTGGTGGCGGCAGCGGGCGCACTGTGGACAGCCGCACGGCTCGCATCGACCTCAGAAGCGATCGACATGTTCCAGATGCTGTTCAACCTCTTCGCGCGTGAGCCACGCATCGCGTAGCTGGCCACGTGCCAGCAGCGAAAGCTGGTCGCTGTGGTGCACAGAGCCTGGCTGGGAACTGTCGCCGTAGGAAAGCAGAACCTTGGCCCGCATGGGCGTCTCAAAACTCACCAGCGCAACATAGCTGGCGCCGAAATCGGCCGAGCGCGTGCCGTCCGGGTTGGGATCGTCGTAGTCGATCACATTGAACACGCCAAGCAGACCGGGCCCGCCACTGGCAGGAAGATCGACGTCATCAATGCGCAGCCGCATCACCTCTCCCCACGCCGTGTCGAGCGCGCCGGTGGTCTTGAGCATGTGATTGGCGGCCCGCTCGAGCGCAGCAACGGCTGCTGCATGGTCGGCGAGTCCTCGCGGCGTGGTTAACGGCTGGGTCAGATCAAAAGGTGTTGCAAAGCCCTGCGCCAGATAGCCGCTGACCGAACCCTTCTCCTTGGTCCACGCCAGAAACAGCAGCGCGCCGCGACTGCCGGCATCGGTGTTTCGATCCCAGTTCCTGAGCACCCGAGCCGCCTGGCGCGCCAGGTCGTCACCGCTTTTATCGGCTGCCTCGAGCAGTTCGGGCAGCACGCGATCGGCGAGCTCGGACCTGGTCGACCACTTGTCCTCGATCAGCTGCTGGTAGCTGATCTTGTCAGACTGGCTGAGCATGCGAATGCCGCGCTCCATGCGAAGACTGACGCGATCGGTGGCTATCGAGGCTTGATACGGTTTGGAGTCGATCAGCGTGGGCCATGCTGCGTCCCAGGGAGGGTCGTTGGAGTTCTGCACGGTGCCGCCCGGCGGATCGATGACCTTGGGGAGTTCCTGATAGGTCAGGTAGTCGTGCCACAGCGTGGCCGACGAGTCACCTGGCACCAGCGCGCTCCAGTATTTGAGATCGCCGCTGGCATGGCGCGGCACAAGACCGTTATAGAGATACTCGATATGCCCGGCACGATCGGCGTACACCACGTTGAAGGTCGGCACCGAAAGCACCCTGAACGCGTCCTGAAATTCGGCAAAGTTATGCGCCACGTCCATCTTCCAGTACTGCTCGAGCGCGAGGGGCCGATCGAGCCCGGCGACGCGCATGGCGACTGGCGCACCGTCGCGCTCCGCCACGATCGGACCATGCACGCTGCTGCGCACCGCGACCTCTTCAGTGCGCAACGATCCATCTGCCTGCCGCACGCGCAGCTGTTCGCGGTGCTCGTCAAAGGGCAGCACGTTGTTGTCGAACAAATAGCCGCCCGCGACTGGCGTGAGCTTGTAGAACGTGACGGCCGAAGGGGCGTTGACCGTGTGGGTGAAGGCCAGGTTGTCGCTGAACATGAAGCGCAGGACCGGCAGACCGACCTGGGTTGCACCATAGAGATTGATGCCCGGTGCACGCAGCTGAATTTCATAATAGGTCGACCAGCCCGTCGGCCACGGCAGGTGAGGATTCATCAGCATCATGGCGTGACCGCTGGCCGAGCGGCTCGGTGCGATGGCCCAGCCATTGCTGCCCGGGGCTTCGTGCTGCTCGCTCGGCTGGCCCGGGACCTTGGCGACGATGCTGGCAGGCGCTGCATAGATGAACTGAAACACCCGCTGCTCATGCGCCACGACGTCTCTGGCAGAGACCGGAAAGACTCGCTGTGCCTCGGCACTGAATTCGTCAGGATGGAGCGCTTCGTAACGATTGATGCCCGATGCGAATGCCTCGAGCTTGGCGCGAAAGTCCGGTGGCTGGGCAAGCAGCCAGGCGTTGGACCGCGCCGGAACATCATTGATCAGCATCCAGCGGTCGTTGCTGACCTCGCTCTCGCCGTAGATCTCGGCGGCGCGCCCGCGCGCTTGTGCATACAACCTGGCTAGCAGATTGCCGTGACTATGGGCCTGGGCCCAGCCGAAACCATAGAACAGATCATGTTCTGACGCAGCGTAGACGTGCGCCACGCCATAGCTGTCCCAGAGAATCTCCGAATGCTGGCTGTCTTCGCTGGTCCTTTCGTCAGCGCGGCAGGAACCCCAGCAGGTGAAGGCGGCGACGCAAGCCATGAGCAGCGCAAGCGCTGCAAGGTTTCCCGACAAAAAGGGTCGCGCCCGGGTCACGAAAGCAGTTGCAAGCCACGCAGCAAGTCAGCCTTGATGTCGTCGATGTGCTCAAGGCCGACAGACACCCGTACTAGCGCATCACTGATACCCGCCTCGGCGCGCTGCTCGGACGTCAGGCGTCCATGCGTGGTGGTTGCAGGATGAGTGATGGTGGTGCGCGTGTCACCGAGATTGCCGGTGATCGACAGCATGGTGCAGGCATCGATCACCTGCCAGGCACGCGCCTGGGCGTTGGCTGCGTCACCCTTCACTTCGAAACTCAGCACTGCTCCACCCAGAGACTGCTGGCGCAGCGCCAGTGCATGCTGCGGATGGCTGGCAAGCCCCGGGTAGTAGACCTTGCCGATCATCGGCTGCGCCTCGAGCCAGGTCGCGAGCTGCAGCGCGTTCGAGCAATGACGTTCCATGCGGATGGCAAGTGTCTCGAGACCCTTGAGCAGCACCCAGGCGGTGAACGCCGACAGCGACGGCCCGGTGGTGCGCATCACCGGCAAGACCTGCTTCTCGATGAATTCCGCAGTGCCGACCACGGCGCCGCCCAGCACCCTCCCTTGGCCGTCAATGTATTTGGTGGCCGAATGGATCACCACGTCGGCGCCGAGCGATAAGGGTCGCTGCAGTGCCGGGGTACAAAGACAGTTGTCGGCCACGATCAATGCCGGGTGGCCCTCAAGCACCTTCTTGAGTGCGGCGATATCCACCACGTCTCCGAGGGGATTCGAAGGAGTCTCGAAATAGCAAAGGCGCGTATCGGGTCGCAACGCCGCACGCCATTGCTCCATCGAGGTCGGATCGACGTAGCTGGTCACCACACCGAAGCGCGACAGCACCGTATCGAACAGCTGCGTCGTGGCACCGAACACACTACGCGAACAGATCACGTGGTCGCCTGCTTTGAGGAGCGCCAGGCAGACCGCGAAGATCGCGGCCATGCCCGATGCCGTGGCGATGCACGCCTCGCCACCTTCGAGTGAAGCCAGACGATCCTGGAACATCGTCACCGTCGGATTCGAAAACCGCGAGTAAACGAACCCTGGCGTTCCGGGCTTGAAATGTTCGGCAGCGTCAGCCGCGCTCTCGAACAGGAAGCTCGACGTCAGGAACATCGCCTCCGAATGCTCGAGAAAATCGCTGCGAGTACTTCCCGCGCGGATCGCGCGGGTGTCGAAATGCGAATCTGAATCCATGTTCGTCCAAATGAAAAACCCGCCAAGCGAATACGCCAAGCGGGTTTGCGGTATGCAGCCCTTTTAGCGGAATTTGTAGAGCGCCCGCAAGCGGATAAATCGGCGCTGGATCAAATTGTGCG
>CAZZVZ010000102.1:0-9150 GCA_964657655.1 Gammaproteobacteria bacterium
GAAGAGTTTGCCGCCATCGTGGTCGGCAGCTCGTTTGAGAACGTCGTCGCCATTGCCGAACGCATGCGCCAAGGCGTCAAGGCCATGGCGCTTTCCAATCCAAAGGGTCTGGGCAGCATCGTCACGATCAGTATCGGGGTCGCCTCGCGCCAGGGTCGGGTGTCGGCAGACGAGATGATGACGGCCGCCGATGCGGCACTCTATCAGGCCAAAAAAAGTGGCCGCGATCGCGTGCTGGGCGTGCCCATCACGCCCACTGAGATCTAGCCGCCCGCTGCTCCGGAAAAAAGCCCGGCATGTGCCTCGCGCAGCTGGCGCTTGAGCAACTTGCCACTTGGATTTTTCGGTAGCGCCTCAGCAAACACCACCGCCTTGGGCGTCTTGAACGATGCCAGCATGCCGGCACAGTGCTGCAACACCTCGCCCTCGGTCAGGCAAGCGCCGCTCTTGACCACAATCACCGCGACGACCGCCTCGACCCAGCGCGGATGTGGAACGCCGATCACAGCCACCTCCGAGAGAGAACCAAGCCGGTAGAGTGCTTCTTCGACCTCACGACTGGCAACATTCTCGCCACCGGTCTTGATCATGTCCTTCTTGCGGTCCACCACGGTGATGAAACCCTCGTCGTCCATGGTCGCCAGATCACCCGAATGAAACCAGCCGCCTTCGAACGCGGCAGCCGTGCGCTCCTCGTCTTCAAGATAGCCGAGCATCAGGTGCGGTGAACGGTGCACGATCTCGCCCACCACGCCGACCGCCACGTCGCGCATGTTGTCATCGACCACACGCGTCTCGACGTTGAGCACCGCGCGGCCGCATGAGCCGGGCTTGCGCAGCTGGTCGGCCGGTCCGAGCATGGTGGCAAGCGGCGCAATTTCAGTCTGGCCGTACAGATTCCAGAGACGCACTGCCGGCAGTCGACGGGCCAGTTCCCGCAACACCTCGACGGGCATGATCGACGCGCCGTAGTAACCCTTGGCAAGACTCGACAGATCGGTGCTGTCAAACAGGGGCGAGCGCAGCAGCGAGATCCACACCGTCGGCGGCGCGAAGAACGACGTGATGGCATGTTTCTCGATCATCCCCAGCAGATTCTCCGGAACCGGTCGGGCGGTAATGACATTGGTGCAGCCAACGTAGATCGCGGGCCCGAAAAAGACATCGAGCTGGGCGCAGTGATAAAGCGGCAGCGCGTGCAACATCAGATCTGCTTCTGCGATCTCGGCATCGACCATGCAGCTCACGTACTGCCAGAGAACCGCATCGTGGGTCAGCATTGCTCCCTTGGGCGTTGATTCCGTACCACTGGTATAGACCACCTGGGCCAGATCAGCGCCGACGAGATCGATCTTGGGCGCGCTACCTTCAAACTCCACCAATCGATCGAAGTTGAGCATATCCGGCTCGGCGACCCTCGCATGTTCCCCAGGCAGCCAGAGCATCTGTTCGACCGAAGAACCAAGCGCGGCCTCGCGTGCCACCGCGGCGAACTCGCTATCTGTGGCCAGCATCTCAGCGCGCGAGTGGCGCAGGATGTAGCCCACCTCCACGGGCTTTAGCATGAAGTTGACCGGGACCAATACCGCACCCAGCCTCGCCAGCGCGAAACGCATGGCGCCAAAGGCGTGCGAGTTGCGCGCCAGCAATGCAACCCTGGCGCCCTGGCTGACACCGTGCGAGGCCAGCGCCGCTGCCAGACGATCGCAGATGCCATCAAACTCGGCATAACTCCAGTGCGTCTCGCCGCAGATGATGGCGGTTTTTTTTGGCAGGCGAGCTGCGCTGCGGTGGAGCAGATCGCCAAGCGTCTGGCGATGAATCAGATGTTCCATCAAGTCTCCGTTTTTTTGGCAGCATGCAGACACTGCCTGTTGTAAGGCGCTGTAACGTTAGATGGATTTGCTGCGAGCCTTACACGAGGGCGGCCCTCACAATCGTTCCAGTCTTGACGCGAGAGCGGCCGCTTCGATCAAATTTCAGCCCATCTCAGACAGCGTACGGCCGCCACCGAGTAGCACGAAAAGCATCAGCGCTGCGAGCAGATTACCGAGCGTAAAAGTCAACCCATAGGCCAGCAACGTGGCAGGTGAAATGGAGCGCTGGAGCAAAAATCCGGTCGTCGCCGAGGTGAGCGACACGGTGGCAAAGATTGCCACGACAGGCAGCGAAAAGTGGGCCTTGGAGGCGAGCAGGAAGTAACCGGTGCAGTAGGTCAGGATCAGCAGCAGGACAACGGTATTGGCCATCCACCTAAATACCGTGTCTGGACCGGAGCTCGAACTCTCAAAACTGATGCGCCGAACGAAAACCTGTCTCACACAGACAGCGCCTGCCCCGACGAAAGGATAAAACCAGAGCAGCGCTGGATATTTCCTTTGAAGCAGCCAAAACGCGATCAAAACGGCTGCGATCGCTAACGCGATGGACCTGCCTTGGCGAGATCGTTCTTCAGCTTGAATGCGCATGATCGAAGCTCACGGTGGATACGTGCTCTGAAGAAAATCGCTGCACTGCTCGCATTTGATGCTACTACATGGGGCGCCGTTGACGCCACTGCCCTGCAGGCATATGCTGCGACGCACGCAAGCGGGGAAACAAAATCGCGTGTTCAACAACTGGTTACGCTGGAAACGAGGTCGTCAGCAGAGCGGCTACGACAAGATGTTGCTTGCCACCGGCCGCTTTCCGATCGGGTTTGACTGCTATCTGTTGCGTTTTCCTGAAGGCTGTGAAGTCCCACCGCACACCGACGCGGTGTCGGGCAAGCGGCACTATCGTCTCAACATCATTTTGAAGAATGCCAGGAAAGGCGGCCTGTTCATCTGTGCGCGCCCGCTGTTTCAGAATAGCCGCATCAAATTCTTTCGACCTGACCAATGCGAGCACAGTGTCACCCGCGTTGAAAGCGGGTCACGCTATCTGCTGTCAATCGGCTGGACCAGGCCATAACATGCGGTGAGCTATCGTCTCACCCATCGCACCCGCACCAGCGAAGCAGGACCTGTGTCGTTCTTCTCCAGCAGCTTCTCGTTCTCTGCATCTGTCCACCAGTAGCCCTGTCCCTTGGCAAGCGCTCGTCCAGCGATCGACCAGGATCCCGACAGGCACATCACCAGCCCGCCGTCATGCGCAGCAGCGGTGCACGACTCCCTGACAACCTCGACGCGGGAGGTGGCTATGCTGCGACGGCTCATGACGTTGAAGTCAGTCGATAGTCCTCCCAGTAGTTCACTCGAGATCTGCTCATCTCCGCTGAACGCGAACGGCTCGCCTGGCTGATGCAGCAGCCAGTCGATATCGCCACCGCGTAACCTGACGCCGTCGCCATCGAGCAGCATGATGACGCGGTCGACGCCTTGAAATCTGGAGAACGGCCCAGATGCCGAGATGGTCGCGACGCTCACCCGCCAGGCGAAACTGGCGAGATCGGCACCGGGCGGCCAGCTCATGATTTCACGCGTCATGCCGCCGCCATTCTTCCAGGGCGTCAGCGGCAATTGATCGATGGAAAAGAAGTTCATTGCAGGAGCAAGGATAGCGTGTTGTGCTGGATCCGCGATTTTCTCGGCGCCAGGTTGATACACTGACTTGCAGCCATTTTGATCGAGTCCTTTCATGCCTTCTCGCACAGCAACTGATTTCAGCCCGAGTGCCGACATCATCGTGGTCGGTGCCGGCATCGGCGGCCTGGTGGCAGCGCTGGCGCTGGTCCAAAGGGGTGTCTCGGTGCGGGTTGTGGAGCAGGCCGGGGAGCTCAAGGAAATCGGCGCCGGAATCCAGCTCAGCGCCAATGCGACGCGGGTGCTTTATCAACTCGGCCTCGGAGATCAGCTTTCCGCGATCGAGGCGCAGCCCGAGGGCAAGGAGGTCAGGCTGTGGAGCACCGGGCAACGCTGGCGCCTGTTCGACCTCGGTGTCGAATCGATTGCGAAGTACGGCTATCCCTACGTCACGCTCTATCGCGCTGACCTCCATAAACTGCTGGCCGAGGCGTTGCAGCAACGCTCGCCCGGTTGCCTGCAACTCGGGGCCCGCTGCGTCGCATCCCGGCAGTTCCACGATCATGTCGAAGTGACGCTGGAAAATGGCAGCAGGATCACGGGGGCCCTCTTGATCGGCGCGGACGGCGTGCATTCGATGGTGCGGCAGCAGCACATCGCGCTCGACAATCCCGTGTTCTCAGGGTTTGTCGCCTGGCGCGGTGTCATTCCCAGCGAGAACCTGCCCGAGCGCCTGCGTGCACCGATCGGGGTCAACTGGGTCGGTCCCGGGGCACACGTGATTCACTATCCCTTGAGGCGTGGCGAACTGATCAACTTCGTGGGCATTGTGGAGCGCGACGACTGGCAGGTCGAGTCCTGGACCGAACGTGGCAGTACCGATGAATGCCTGCACGATTTCGCCGGCTGGAATGAGGACGTTCTCGAACTCGCAGCCGCAGTGCCAGAACCCTACAAATGGGCCTTGATGGTGCGCGAGCCAATCAGCAACTGGACCGATGCACGCGTCACCCTGCTTGGGGACGCAGCACATCCGACATTGCCATTCCTGGCACAGGGTGCCGCCATGGCAATCGAGGACGGCTATATCCTGGCGCGCTGCCTCGACGCCTTTTCGGCAGCGCCGGAGGCTGCGCTCAAGCGCTACCAGGACTTGCGTATTGATCGCACCTCGAAAATCGTGAGGGGGTCGGCGGAGAATGCCAGGCGTTTCCACGATCCGCGCCTGGCCGACGCCGACGGCGCCTCAGAATATGTGTCGCAACAGTGGGACGAAGCGCGCGTTCGCGAACGTTATCAATGGCTGTTCGAATACGACGTCGATGCAGTTCTGGTCTGACGGGCATCCAGAAAGACACCTCGAACAGCCATCAAGACACCCTGGACGTCTGCCGGCCGCTTGGTCTTTGGACGGGGCAACTCCAGTCTTGCTGAGTCCCCCAAGAAATGGGGCGACGAAAAACGTCGCAACCCGTCGCGTCGGTACTGTCTGTAAAGGATGTGTCCGGTACAAACCGCTTGAATCTGGTCGGGGCGAGAGGATTCGAACCTCCGACCACTTGCACCCCATGCAAGTACGCTACCAGGCTGCGCTACGCCCCGAAGCGGCGAATTATATCAGCGCTGCGTCCAGTTTTCGCGCGCTTCAGGCACGCAGCAGATCTGCGATGTCAGAAAGCTCTTTGCGCAGCATGCCGGGCACCATTGCGGACTTGGAGCCGCCTGGCGCTCGCGCGGCATCACCATTGCCGGCCGGCGCGCTGCCATCATCTGCCAGGCGCGCATCGAGTCGATTGCGCGCGCCGCTGATGGTGAAACCCTGTTCGTAGAGCAGTTCGCGGATGCGGCGGATCAGCAGCACTTCGTGATGCTGGTAGTAGCGCCGATTACCACGACGTTTGACGGGCTTGAGCTGGGTGAATTCCTGCTCCCAGTAACGCAGCACGTGCGGTTTGACGCCGCACAGTTCACTCACCTCACCGATCGTGAAATAGCGCTTGGCCGGGATCGGTGGCAGCGGGAGGGAGAGTGACTCGGCTTTTTGCACGGCAGTCGTGGGCGAAAGAGGCAGCGCTCATGGCTGCCGGGACCTGGATCAGGTTCGGCGGGTAGAAACCGCTTCCACCATCGCCTTGAGCTTCTGGCTGGCGTGGAAGGTCACCACGCGGCGCGCGGTAATGGGAATGGCTTCGCCGGTCTTGGGATTGCGGCCCGGGCGCTGGGGCTTGTCGCGCAGCTGGAAATTGCCAAAGCCAGACAGCTTGACGCTGTCGCCACGCTGCAGCGCGAAGCGGATTTCCTCAAAAAACGTCTCGACCATGTCCTTGGCCTCACGTTTATTCAATCCGACGCGCTCGAACAACAAGTCCGCCAGTTCCGCCTTGGTCAATGTGGTCGAGCTTTGGGTACCGGCCTCCGCGGCCAGGCGCTCGACCGCGAGAGATGAGGTCGACATGTCGTCTACTTCCTTGAGGTCTAGTTCGCGCATAGAGAAGTCTGCTTAAGTCTTTGTGCGGGAATCAACTACGCGGCTGGGCACCGAATTTATCGCGCATGGCGTTGATGATAAGAGCCATGGTTTGTTCGATCTGTTCGTCACTGAGCGTCTGACGAGTATCTTGCAACAAGAATCTAAAGGCAAGACTTTTCTCATTATCTTTCAACCCCTTACCACGGTATTCGTCAAATAACGTGATCTCTTTGACAATTGCTAAAGATGTATTTTCGGCCCTGATCGCAGCAAATTCGCCCATCAATTGACCAACTTCCACGGCAGCGTCGAGCGTCAGCGCCAGGTCGCGCGTGACCGCAGGCACCCTAGGAATTTCTCCTAGTGTCGGCAATTGCGTTTTCCGCAACATTGCTACATCGACCTCAAAAAGGACCGGCGCCTGAGGCAGCTCGTATTTTTGCAACAGGCGCGGATGGAGTTCACCCAGCCAGCCGATCTGCTCGCCTTGCAGCAACACCCGGGCCGAGCGTCCCGGATGAAGTGCCGGGTGCTCGGCGCGCTCGAAGGTCGCGAGCACAGGAAACATCATGTTTTCGAGGTCCTTCTTGACGTCAAAGAAGTCGACCGGGCGCGACGCCGCACCCCACTGGTCATCCAACGCCGGGCCGTAGGCGAGCGCTGCGATGTGCGTTGGTTGCGCCACATTGGCGACGCTCAGTTCGCCATCCTTGACCGATGGGTCATGGCGAAACACCTTGGCCATCTCGAAGACCCGGATACGGCTCGCTTTGCGGTTCAGGCTGTATCGCACGTTGGCGACCAGTGAGCCGAACAGTGATGAGCGCATCACCGAGAGCTGGCTCGCGATCGGATTGACCACTTCGATCGGCGCCGTATTGCCCGCGAAGTCGATCTCCCAATCGCGTTCCACGAAACTGAAGTTGATCACCTCCTGGTAATCAGCCTCGCACAGGCGCAACGCCAGCGACACGGCTGGTCGCGACAGTTCGCTTGCCGGCAGCATGATGTTTTCGGCAATCGGAGCATGTGCTGGAATCCTCTCGAAACCGTAGCAGCGCGCGATTTCCTCGATCAGGTCTTCTTCGATGGCGATGTCAAAGCGGTAGCTCGGAGCGCTCACCGTGAAAACGTCGTCCCGTTCGGAGAAGGTGAAGTTAAAGCGCCTGAAGATATCGGCAATCACCGACGATTCGAGCTTGATGCCGAGGATCTTTTCGGCGCGCGCGCGCCTGAGCGTGACCACCGGCTGTACCGGCATCTTGAGGATCTGGTCATCGACCGGACCCGCCTTGCCGCCACAGATCTCGAGAATCAAAGCGCTGATGCGCTCAATGTGCAGCACGGTTGTCGCCGGATCGACGCCACGCTCGAAGCGGTGAGCCGCTTCGGTGGAAAAGTTGTAGCGCCGTGCCTTGCCCTGCACTGCTGCCGGCCACCAGAAGGCGGCCTCAAGATAGATGTTGCTGGTGTCGAGCGTCACCGCCGTGGCATCGCCGCCCATGATGCCAGCCAGGCTCTCGAGGCTGCTGGCGGCCGCGATCACGCCCACTTCGCCATCGACCTCGACGGTCGAGCCGTTCAGCAGCTTGAGCGTCTCGCCGGGCTTGCCCCAGCGCACTTCCAGGCCGCCCTCAATCTTGTCGAGGTCGAACACGTGCGTCGGACGGCCCAGCTCGAGCATCACATAGTTGGAAATATCGACCAGCGCGCTGACGCTGCGCTGACCACTCTTGGCGAGGCGTGCCACCATCCAGGCCGGCGTGGCGGCACGAGCATTGACGCCCTTGATGATGCGTCCGGAAAAGCGGCCGCACAGATCGGGCGCCAGCACCTTGACCGGCAGGCGGGCATCGATGGTCACGGCTGCCGGCGCATAGCTGGGCGAGCGCAGCGCACAGGGCGCGAGCGCCGCCACTTCACGCGCCACGCCATAGACCGACAGACAGTCTGCCTTGTTGGGGGTCAGCTTGAGCGTGAACACCTGATCGTCCAGATCGAGCACCTCGCGCAATGGGGCGCCGATCGGCGTATCGGCGGCCAGGATCAACAGACCACCATGATCTTCGGAAATCTTCAGTTCACGCGCCGAGCACAGCATTCCTTCGCTCGGCACGCCACGCATCACCGCCGCCTTGATGGCGAACGGTGCAGCGCCTGGTTCACCTGGCGGCAGCTCGGCGCCGATCAGGGCGGTCGGCACGCGGATACCGACCCTCACGTTAGGGGCGCCGCACACGATCGAAAGAGGCGTGCCGCTGCCGACATCGACCTTGCAGACATTGAGCCGGTCAGCATCGGGATGGCGCTGCACGTCGAGCACCTCGCCGACCACCACATGGGTGAACGGCGGCGCCGCAGGATGACGTTCTTCGACTTCGAGCCCGCCCATGGTCAGCAGGTGGGCCAGCCCCTCACTGTCGAGTTGAGGGTCGGCAAAAGTGCGCAGCCAGCGCTCTGAGAATTGCATGTGAGCCTGAAGGTAAGGTTAGCGGAACTGACGCAGGAAGCGCAGGTCGCCTTCATAGAAGAGACGCAGATCCGAGATGCCATAGCGCAGCATGGCAAGACGCTCGATGCCGCTGCCAAAGGCAAAGCCG
This sequence comes from Gammaproteobacteria bacterium, assembly GCA_964657655.1. Classification (GTDB taxonomy): domain Bacteria; phylum Pseudomonadota; class Gammaproteobacteria; order Burkholderiales; family Burkholderiaceae_D; genus CAJCIC01. The sequence goes on from CAZZVZ010000102.1 coordinate 8,574, forward strand.
ATGTCTGTTTCGGGATCGAGGCCCATGTTGCGGATCACCTGTGGATGCACCTGGCCCGAGCCCGAAATCTCGAGCCAGCGCCCTTTTTGCGGACCGCTCTGGAACGCCATGTCGATCTCGGCTGACGGCTCGGTAAACGGGAAGAACGATGGCCGAAAACGCACCACCAGCTGGTCCGTCTCGAAAAAGCGTTTCAGGAATTCGGTGTAGACGCCCTTGAGGTCTGCGAACGAGATGCCGCGGTCGATCCACAGACCCTCGACCTGATGGAACATGGGCGAATGCGTCGCATCGGAATCGACACGATAGGTTCGCCCCGGTGCGATCACCTTGATCGGCGGCTTGTGCATGCGCGCATAGCGCACCTGCATCGGGCTGGTATGCGGGCGAAGATTGTAGAGGCGCCCTTGTGCATCCTGCTGGTTGACATAGAAGGTGTCCTGCATGGAACGCGCCGGATGATTTTCAGGATTGTTGAGAGCGGTAAAACTCATCCAGTCGCTCTCGACTTCAGGGCCGTCCGCCACATCAAAGCCGATCGATCTGAAGATCTGCTCGATGCGCTGCCAGGTCCGTG
>CAZZVZ010000103.1:0-9143 GCA_964657655.1 Gammaproteobacteria bacterium
AGATGGAGATGCCGGTCGAAGCTCCGTCGGGCGGCAAGGTCACGTCGATCGCCTCCTGGTTGAGACGCTGCTGCATCTGCTGGTCGGCCAGTTCGGTGCGCCGCTCAGCCAGCAGTTTCTCGATCGCTTCCTTGGCGCGATTGATGCGCGCGCCCTCGCTCTTGCGCAATTCCGGCTCGAGCTTGCCGAGCGACTTCAACTGCTCGGTGAGCGAGCCGGTCTTGCCAAGAAACAATGCCTTGGCGTTCTCCAGGGCAGCGCTGTCACTGGCGGCTGCGAAGGCGGCTTTGGCACTTGCCACTACCTGATCGGGATCACTCATGAAGCCATTGGAATCGAATTCGAAAAAAAAACGGGGCCCGCGAAGGCCCCGTCTGTGACTGCTTGCCTACCGATGCGCCCCGCGGGGGCGCAATCAGTCAAGCGGCGATCGTTGCCTTGACCTGACTCACGATCGATGCAAACGCCGGCTTGTCAAATACAGCCATGTCGGCGAGCACCTTGCGGTCGAGATCAATAGCGGCCTTCTTCAGGCCGGCAATGAACACGCTATAGGTCATGTCGTGCTGGCGCACGGCAGCGTTGATACGCGTGATCCACAGCGCACGGAACACACGCTTCTTGTTGCGACGGTCGCGATAGGCATACTGCCCGGCACGCATGACCGCTTCTTTGGCGATGCGATAGACGCTATTGCGGCGGCCGCGGAAACCCTTGGCGGCGTCGATGACTTTCTTGTGGCGGGCGCGTGCCGTTACACCACGTTTTACTCTAGGCATGATTACTCCTTATGTAGTCAGTGGTGGATTAGGCGTACGGCATCATTGCACGCACGCTGTTCATGTTGGTCTCATGAACGGCAGCCGAACCACGCAATTGACGCTTGGTCTTGGTGGTCTTCTTGGTCAGGATGTGGCGCTTGAAGGCTTGACCGCGCTTGACGGTCCCGCCAGCACGAACCACAAAGCGCTTGGCAGCGCTTTTCTTGGTTTTCATCTTCGGCATGACTTACTCCAGTTTTGTTTTGACACTTCGCAAAGGCGTCGAACCAGTCGAACTTTGAGCCCTTGCAACGCTTTTAGGCGACCATGACTGCAACGCGGCGACGTGAGGTCGCTTGTGCCGCGCCTTCTGGCTCATGAAGAGCCAAAATTCTCTCCAGCAACTGCTACTTCTTTTTCTTGGGCGCCAGCACCATGATCATCTGGCGACCTTCCATTTTTGGAAACTGCTCGACCTGACCATAAGGCTCGAGTTCGTTTCTGACCCGTTCCAGCAAACGTGCACCGATCTCCTGGTGCGCCATCTCGCGACCGCGAAAGCGCAGCGTGACCTTGGTCTTGTCGCCTTCTTCTAGAAAGCGGATCAGATTCCTGACCTTGATGCCGTAGTCACCATCGTCGGTGCCTGGCCGAAACTTGATCTCCTTGACCTGGATGATCTTCTGCTTCAGCTTGGCCTCGTGGGCCTTCTTTTGTTCCTGATATTTGAACTTGCCGTAGTCCATCAGCCGGCAAACTGGGGGATCGGCCTGCGGCGCAATCTCGACCAGGTCGACGTCCTTTTCCTCGGACATGCGAATCGCATCAGCAAGCTTCACGATTCCTAGCGGTTCATTATCAATCCCGACGAGGCGCACTTCCAGTGCGTTGATTTCTCCATTCAGGCGATGCGGTTTATCTGTAGCGATAGCGAAAACTCCAAAATATCAATAGGACGCCGTGCGTTTAAGCAGATGGACGATCTCGGCGCGATGTCACTTCATCGGAAAGAAGGTTCGCGAAATCAGCCTGGGGCATCACCCCCAGATCCACGCCCCCGCGACCACGCACGGCAACTGACATGGCGTGCTTCTCCTTGTCGCCGACCACCAGGATAAAGGGAAGCTTTTGCACGCTATGTTCCCGGATTTTATAGGAAATCTTCTCGTTACGCAAATCCCCCTCAACCCTAAAGCCTTGTTTTTTCAGGGCTTGTACTACTTCTGTCACATATTCGGCCTGGCCTTCTGAGACATTGCACACGACCGCCTGCACCGGCGCCAGCCAGGCGGGCATGGCGCCGCCGTAATGCTCCACCAGCATGCCGATGAAACGCTCCAGGGAACCCACGATCGCACGGTGCAGCATGACAGGCGTGTGGCGCGCATTGTCCTCGCCCACAAATTCGGCGCCCAGGCGCTGCGGCATGGAGAAGTCGACCTGCATGGTGCCGCACTGCCAGCCGCGTCCGAGCGAATCTTTCAGCGTGTACTCGATCTTCGGGCCGTAGAAGGCGCCCTCGCCCTCGGCGATGGTAAAGCTGCAGCCAGAGCGCGTGAGCGACTCTTTCAGGGCGTTCTCGGCCTTGTCCCACAGCTCGTCGGAGCCAACCCGCTTGGCCGGGCGCGTGGCAACCTTGTAGACGATGTCGGAAAAGCCGAAATCGGCGTACACCCGTTGCAGCAGCGTGGTATAGGCCACGCACTCAGACAGGATCTGGTCTTCGGTGCAGAAGATGTGACCGTCGTCTTGGGTGAAGCCGCGCACGCGCATGATGCCGTGCAGGCTGCCGGACGGCTCGTTGCGGTGACACTGGCCGAATTCGCCGTAGCGTAGCGGCAATTCACGATAACTGCGCAGCTGCGACTGGTAGATCAGGATATGCCCCGGGCAGTTCATCGGCTTGATCGCATAGCTGCGATTCTCCGACTCGGTGGTGAACATGTTCTCCCGGAAATTCTCCCAGTGGCCGCTCTTTTCCCACAGGTGACGCGACAGGATCTGCGGTCCCTTGACCTCCTGGTAGCCATTCTCCTGGTACACGCGGCGCATGTACTGCTCAACCTGCTGCCAGATGGCCCAGCCCTTGGGATGCCAGAACACCAGGCCCGGGGCTTCCTCCTCGATGTGAAACAGATCGAGCTGGCGGCCGAGCTTGCGATGGTCGCGCTTTTCGGCTTCCTCGAGCATGTGCAGATAGGCGTCCTGCTCTTCCTTCTTGGCCCAGGCCGTGCCGTAGATCCGCTGCAGCATCTCGTTCTTCGAATCGCCACGCCAGTAGGCGCCCGCCACGTGCATCAGCTTGAACACCTTGAGCCGCCCGGTCGAAGGAACATGCGGGCCGCGGCACAAATCGACGAAATCGCCTTCACGGTAAAGCGAAATGTTCTGGTCTGCGGGAATGGCAGCAATGATCTCGGCCTTGTACTTCTCACCGATTGAATTGAAGTAGGCCACCGCATCGTCTCTGGACAGGACTTCACGCGACACCGGCAGATCCTTCTTGGCCAGTTCGCCCATGCGTTTTTCGATGGCTGCCAGATCTTCTGGGGTGAAGGGACGCTTGTAGGAAAAGTCGTAATAGAAGCCGTTGTCGATCACAGGACCGATGGTGACCTGTGCGTCGGGGAACAGTTCCTTGACCGCATAGGCCAGAAGATGCGCGGTGGAATGGCGAATCAGGTCGAGACCGTCGGGGTCGCGCTCGGTGACGATGGCAAGGTCGGCATCGTGGTCGATCACAAAACTGGTATCGACCAGGTCACCATCGACACGACCGCCAAGCGCTGCCTTGGCAAGCCCGGGGCCGATGGAACGCGCCACGTCGAACACCGACACGGGAGCATCGAAAGAACGGCTTGAGCCGTCGGGAAGACGAATATTCAGCATATTGTTGGATCCGGAATTAAAAAAAGCGCGGCAATGCCGCGCTTTTGTCATGACGAGACGACATCGCCTCTGGCGCGGCTGCTAACTGAAGGTGTACTCCGGCGTAGTTCGCGGTGTCATAACCATGGTGCCCCGGCCCTTTCCAGCGCCTTGCGAAGTGAGATTGGTCAAGATGCTCGGCTCGTGACTGCCAGCCCGTCGAACATGATAGGCAAGCCCTCAGTGAGTGTCAATTTCAGCGCAGCGGCAGTGAGGCACGCTGGGCGCGCTACTGGAGGCTGGAGGCGGCCTGGCGCGCCAGTGCAATGCCCTCGGACAGGCGTCGGAGCGAAATCGGCTTGGTGACGTAGCAGTGAAAGCCGGCCGCATATCCCGCCCGTTTGTCGGTCTCAAGTGCAAAGGCGGTGAGCGCCACTGCGGCGATGGCACCATTTTGCTCGCGCGGCAGCGCTCTGACGGCACGCATCAGGCTCAAGCCATCCATCTCGGGCATGCCGATATCAGACACTAGCACATCGAAGTGGTCCGATTTGAGGATCGCAAGCGCCTCCGCTGCCGACGCCGCAAGCCTGACGTAGGCGCCAAGACTGGACAACGCAACGCGCGCCACGTCCCGTGCATCGCGCTCGTCGTCGACCAGCAGGATGCGCGCGTCTTGCAAATCCTCGGGCGGCGCATCGTCCGCTTCGACCTCGCGCACGAACTCCACATAGACATCGGCCAGCGGAATGCTGAAGGTAAAAAGCGAGCCCCGTCCGGGCCCGTCGCTGCTGGCACTGATTTCACCACCATGCAGTTCGACCAGGCCACGTGCGATGGCAAGACCAAGGCCCATGCCGCCGGCCCGTCGAGTCACTGATGCATCCTCCTGACGCAGCCGATCGAACACGTAGGGCAAGAACTCAGCTGCAATGCCGCGGCCGTTGTCACGCACGCGCACCACCGCACTGGCGCCTTCTGCCCTGACCTCGAGGTGGATGCTGCCGCCGGCGTCAGTGAACTTGATGGCGTTGGCCACCAGATTCGAAAGCACCTGCATCAGCCGATGCTGATCGCCCTTGACGATGACCGGGCCGACATCTTCGGCGACCAGCGCCACGCCTTTGAGTTGCGCTGCATGCAGTTGCGACTGCACCACATCGCGCACCGCCTGCGCCGCGTCCAGCGGGGTCAGGTTCAAGGTCAGCTTGCCTGCGATCACGGCGCTCATGTCGAGCAGATCATTGATCAGGGCCGCCTGCAGCAGTGCGTTGCGCCGAATCACTTCTGCTGCCTGCATCAGGATCGGATCGTCCGAGCCACGCCGCACCAGAATCTCCGACCAGCCGGTGATGGCACTCAGGGGCGAGCGCAGTTCGTGCGAGGCAAGCGCCAGGAACTCGTCGCGCATACGCGCCAGTCGTTCCGCCTCGGAGCGGGCGCTGCGTTCTTCTGCCAGCGCCTGGCTGGTCGACACCGCAAGCGTGACCGCGTCGTGCACATCAAAAATGGTGCCGACCCAGCGCGTCACCGCGCCGCTGTCGTTGAGGACCGCCTTGCCAAGGATCTCAAACCAGCGTGGCGAAGCGCTGTCCGGGACGCGAAGACGGCTGCGCACGCGAAAGTTCTGGCCGCTTGCTTGCGCCGTATCCCAGGCCTCCGCAAAACGCGCGCCGTCATCGGCTGGCATCAGGTAGTCGAGGTCGCGCACCATGAACACGCCACTTGGCCGCTGGGCGCGGATCCAGGGACGATTGATATATTCAAGTTGCCCCGCACTGTTTGCCTGCCAGACGATTTCGGGCAGCGCGGCGGCCAGTGTCGAGAACTGCCGCTCGCTCACCAGCGACGCGTCGCTACTGAGCCTGGCGTGCTCGGACATGCGATGCAAGGCGCGCTTGACTGCAGAAAACTCGCCGATCCTGCTGTTGTCGGACTGCAACTCGAAGGCCGTCCCCGCCTGCTCGGAGCGCAGCGCTGCATCGGCCAATGTCTTCAACGGCGCGACAATCCGTGCGGCGATGAACCAGGCAAGGGTGGCTGCAACTGCGCCCATCAGCAGCGCTCCGATCAGAAAGGCGTAGCGCAGCTTCTGTACCGGGCCAAAGGCCAGGTCATACGGTTGACGCGCCACCACCTTCCAGCCAAAACCACTGAAATGCCCGCGCGGCTCGGTTGCTGCGACCACACTCAGGTAGTCTTGTTTGTCATCCCAGGTGAGCTTCTGCGCGGGCTCGCCCACAGTCGCCGTGATGTCGTCGAGTCTGGTGCCAACCGGCACTCTCGCGGAGGTGCTTAGCACCACCTTGCTGGCGGTATCAACCAGGAACACTTCCACCCCGTGACGCTCGCGCATCGGCCCGAAGACATATTCGAGTACGTGTTCGGTCCAATTCCAGCCAACGTGGGCCGCCAGCACGCGCGTCACTTTGCCGGAGGCATCGGTGATGGGCGCAGAAACATCCAGAAAGCGCAGCGGCTCGCCGATCGATTCCTGCGGCATCAGTTCAGCGAGACGCACCGCATCGTGAACATCGCCGAGGAAGGGCCCCTTCAGACCTTGTTCGAACACCGGCCGCCCGCGCGCATCGCCACCTTCGAAGATGCCGCCGGTGGCAGCCAGCACCTTGGCCGAAGCGGCGTCGACCACTGACACATACGCGAATTCGGGATTGATCTGCTTGAACTGATCAAGCGCCGCGCGCATCTGGGCGGGCGTTGAATCTGGATTGCGAAAACGTTCGCGAGAGGCCTGCGTCACGATCTCGTCAGAAAATCGCTCCATGCCCTGCGACAGTTCGCGGGCCATCTGCTCAGACGTGGTCTCGAGGTTGCTGGCGCTCAGATTGAGAATTTCACGGCGCGCTGCTTCTGCCAGCAGAGCCGCCAGAGCGAGCGCCAGGATCATGATGAGGGCGCCTACAGCCAGGCCAATTCGATTCTGCAACCGGTCGAGGCGACGCGGTGGAGTCAAGGTATTCATCGAGACATCGGACGCAGCGAAGATAAACAGATGCAAGAGCACATCAAAAGCGCTCGCTCGCAATTTTGCTGAGCAGATCTGGTTCGCCTTTATTCACCATAAGCCAGCGTTCGTCAACGCCGTTTGTCACGTTGCTGGTCAGTTGTTCTGATGGGACGAAAGTTGTTGGCGGCGATATCGGCCCCCGTGCACCTGCAAACCGCCCCCGCCAGCAATTTTTTCCGGGCACGACCAGGTTGTTATTCGCGCTGGTTTTGCGGCAGCGCAACGCTAAGGATATTGCCGATGTGCGAACAAACCACGGTGCAGTGCAGCAAGATTGACGCGAATACGTCCATCCGGTCTACTCGTGCCAGGACCCGGCCTGAGCGCCGCGTTGCGCAGCCAGAAATTAACGATTGCTAGTCAGCCCTCCAATGACCCAATACGAGCTCCTTGGCGTTCCAAGCGACGCCAGCCCTGAGGCAATTCGCGCCGCGTTCCAGAACCAGATGAACCAGAAGTCATCAGGCAGCGATGCGGCAGCCGATCAGCGCCGCCAGCAGCTGCAGACTGCCTATGTTGTTCTGAGCGACGCGGAACTGCGCGCCACCTACGACCTGCGTCTTGCCGGGCAGACGGCCGCGGCAGTCGCTTTGCCTGCAGCTTCGAGGGGGACAACAAGGATGGCATCGGCCAGCGAGATTGCCGCCGACGACAATCAGCCGGCGGCCGTGCTGGCGCGCGATGCCTTTTTGCAGCAGCGCTGGGCCGGTTTCTGGGCGCGTGTCGCAGCGCAGATCATCGACGGGTTTGTTCTCTACATTCCCGGGGCACTGGCGGTCGCCCTCATCGTTGCCATACTGACCGCGCTGCACGCCAACCCGCCCGCAGCTTTTGCCCTCGGCTACCTTGCGTACTTCGTGATCTTCGTGGTCTACAGCGCCTTGTTGAACGCATCCGATGGATTGGGCACGCTCGGGCGCCGCGCAACTGGTCTGGCCGTGGTGTCTGCCACCAGCGGCGAACAGATCAGCACCGGGCTCGGGTACGGGCGCGCCATGATGTCGCTCATCAGCGCGGTGCTGGTGTTTCCCAATTTCCTGCAGCTGTTTACCGAAAAACGGCAATCGCTCAGTGACCTGATCGCAGGCACCGTGGTTGTCAGGAAAAGGCCCGGCGGCTCGGCCGTGGTGGTGGTGGTCGCAGTTGCATGCGTCATCATCATCCCGCTCATCGGTATCCTCGCTGCGATCGCAATTCCGGCCTATCAGGATTTCACCATACGGGCGCGCGTCAACGAAGCACTCTCGAACGGGGCCGCCTACAAATCACTGGTGTCGCAAAACGCCTTGAGTGGCGCGACCGACCTCAGCACGGGATTCAGTGCGCCCAGCGCCAGCGTCAACATAGAACGTGTCGAAGTCTCCCGCACAGGCGTGATCACCGTGACGATGGCGCCGATCGCCAAGAACGTGACCTTTCGTCTCATACCGAGCTGGGCCGGCAACCATCAGCCGCTGAATACTGCGCCACCAGCGGCAAGCGCCATCAGCTGGACCTGCCAGGTCGATGACGTCAAATCGGATCGCTATGTGCCCGCTCAATGCCGCATCTAGCCATCCGGCTTGCTAGCGCGTTGCAGTCACTCGCGCGATCAGATCAACCAGCAGGAAAAGTCGCGCATAGCGCATCAAGGCCAGCACCAGCACACACGCCTCGGCCAGTACCAGTGCGGACATGAGCCCGAGCACACTGCCCTGATCGAGGTTGGTGCGAAGTACCATCAGCATGGCCGCCAGCAGCAGCAATGGCACGGTGACCAGCAGCCAGCCACCGAACAGGTAGAGCGGATGCTTGCGCAGAAAAGCCAGTCCCGCCCACCAGGCACGCACCACTGAGCGACGCCGTGGATGTGCCACCAGCACAGCGCGCCCGACTTCGATGCTGGTCTGGGCCAGCGCCAGGAGCAGCAAGGCGAATAGCCTCGCCATCAGCATCAGGCGCTCGACCGAGCTCTCGAGCACCGCGTGCGCGTCGTAGCGCGCCACGGCACCTGCTGCGATCTGGCCGACCACCAGGGCCAGAGCGATTGGCAACAGACCGAACAGTCCGATTCTCACCATCGGCCAGTAAGCCGCGTTGGCAGCGCTGATCAGCGCACGGAAACCGGAGCTTCGCGACAGACGCGCCGCGCCCAGGGCGAGTGCATTAAGCCACGGGGATAGCAGCAGCATGACAAAGAGCGGCGGGACCACCACGGCATAGAGCAGGCTGAAGCTCATGTCAGGCGCATCGATCAGGTCGATCAGCGCGCCAAGTCCGATCGAGGACGCGAGCGTCGCCGCCGCAGGCGAATGGTTCAGTTCAGCTCCCAGGAACCAGCTGACCGGCAGGGCAAACAGCACGGTCGGAATCGCCATGCCGAGCACAAACAGCAGCAGCAGCCGCGGCTGCAATGCGCGAAAGATCGCGTGCTGCATTGCGCGCCAGAGCCTGGCCTCGGATGCACGCCTGTTCGAATGTCCGAGATGGGCGCTCATTGGGTCACC
>CAZZVZ010000104.1:0-9128 GCA_964657655.1 Gammaproteobacteria bacterium
CAGCGGTACTGGGTCTTCGATTGGGGCGTCTCGACCGACAGGTTCGGTGTATCAAGAGCGCTGCCGTGGGGTTGTATTGCGAGTATCGAATATAACGAGCCCGGGAACGCATTCGTGGTTAAAGGTGCCGCATCCCAGAAAATGACAATTTCACTGAGATGTCTAGGGATCGGTGGATTTGCAAGAACGGTTCTCGCGAATGTGCCGCGCAGGAGTATGTCCGAGGCAGCCTACTCTATGTTTTGCGTGCAAGAACGGATTCGCTAGCCTGGATGGCATCAAGGTTAGCAGTAAGTGAACGCGTAACGACTGGTTCTGGATCGTCTTCGTCGCTGTGTGATTTCGGCAACAGGCCTATTTAGCCCCTTCAGCGTATCCCAATGGCTAATGTCCGCGCCCGTGGTCATCGACCGTCTGAATTGAGTCGAGAAGGGAATTCGGCGCAACCGCGGCCAGCAATTGACAGCCTTTGAGCCCGTGAGTCGCGCCACAAAACCAACACTGAGCGAGGTGCGCCTTCCATGTTCGAAGCACGGATAGGCTCGACACCGCTAATGTATCTCTGTGCCTTGATCTAGCGCTTGCAGATCGCCCAACATCGCGGCGTGCGGCGCCTCGACGACGTAGGTCGGAATGGTCTCGAGCAAGACCGACATGCGACCTTTGTCGGAGAAGCGGTTGCGGAACTCGGAACGATCGAACATCAGGCCCATGGCCGGCACGATACCTCCGCCCACGTAGACGCCGCCACGTGCACCAAGCGTCAGGGCGAGGTCACCGGCGAGCGAGCCCAGAATCGCGCAGAACATCTCGACGGCGGCGCGGCAGTGTGGCGCACCACGCGGGCGCTTGGCCTCATGCGAGATTTCGGCTGCCGTGAAGTTCTGCGGCTTCTTGCCGTGCACATGAGACAGGCCGTGGTAGATATTGACGAGTCCGGGGCCCGACACCAGGCGCTCAGCCGAGACATGATGAAAGCGCTTGCGCAGCCAGGCGATCACGTCTGATTCCAGCTCGTTGTTGGCCGAGGCCGTAACATGGCCACCTTCACTTGGCAGCGCGGTCCAGCCGTGCGGTTGCGGAATCAGCCCGGCCATGCCAAGGCCGGTCCCCGGACCGATCAGCGCGCGCGGCATGTTGCGCAGCGGCCTGCCGGGTCCGATCTGGCGAATCTGCTTTTGCGGCAAGAGGGGCAGGGACAACGCCAATGCTGCAAAGTCGTTGAGCACCAAAAGGCGCTTTAAGCCGAGGCGTTTTTGCGTGGCACGTCGCGAAAACGCCCAGCTGGTATTGGTCATCTTGATGCGGTCACCCGTCACCGGGTTGGCGATCGCCACGGCCGCGTCGACGGGCATCGGCAGTGTGCTTTCGGCCAGATAGGCTTCTACTGCAGGCGCCAGGGAGGTGTAGTCGGAGGTGACCAGTTCACGATACTGCAGCATGCGGTGCGAGCCGGGCTTGACCATGGCGAAACGCGCATGGGTACCGCCAATATCGGCGACCAGACGGTAGCCGCTAGCGCGTTGCGTAGACATCGATAGGCACTTGTTGTTGTCTCAGGAAAAACCGGATGGGGTGATCTTCCACCGGTCCGTCGGCCATGACTTCTCTGAATGTTTTCATTTTCGCCGCACCGGAGATATGAAGGATCAGCCGTTTGGTGTCAAGTAACCTGTGCGCACTCAAGGTCATTCTTTCATGCGGCGCTGCGGGAGGCGTGACCGCAAGGCATGCTGCGCTGGTCGACAGCCCCTCTGCCAATTGCGCAGCACCTGGAAACAGCGAAGCCGTGTGCCCGTCATCGCCCATGCCAAGCATCACCAGGTCGAAGGGACGGGGCAGACGCGCGAGCGCTGCGCTGGTCGCAGGCACGCCTGCTGCCGCAGTTGCAGCGGCATTCTTGAGCGGCACGAAGTGGGCTGCGACTGCATTGCCCTGCAGCAATGTCTCGCGCACCATGTTCTCGTTGCTGGCGCTGTCACCAGGATCGACCCAGCGCTCGTCGACCAGCGTGAGGTACAGTTTGGTGAAGTCGATCGGTGCATGTGCCAGGCACTCGAACAGTGGTCGGGGTGTATTGCCACCCGACACCGCCAGCACCGCGCGTCCATCCTTGGCTGTTGCGGCGTTGAGCAGGGCCACCACGTCGCGCTCGAGCGCAGCCAGCAGGGCGCTGTCGTTGTCAAACAGATGTTCGGTCAGCATGGCACTCACGCGGTGCGCGCCTGGCGGCCGCTCTCGAAAATGTCGACCCAGCGCCGATAGTTATCGGCCACCTGCTTGGCGGCGCTGGCGCGGTCGAGCTTGCCCGCCTCGTACTCGGAGATGGGATTCCAGAATACGGTGCGCCCCACGGCAAAGCCGATCATGCCGTCGACCTTCGACGCAGTCTTAAGCCAGCCGGCCACGATCTCGTCGCTCGCGCCGCGACCCAGCACAATGCACGACACGCCCGCGCGGTTGCCGCGCCTCGCAGTCGCGACCAGTTCCTTGTACTGCTCTTCGGTGGCCAGTCCCTCGACTTTCCAGACATCGGGCTCGACCCCGGCATCCTGGAAGGCGCGCATGGTCTCGAACATCAGAGCCGGGCGCAGTTCCTGATCGTAGCGGCCCTTGTCCTTGCCGACCTTGGCGAGTTGCGCGTCGCTGGCTGGCACCAGCAGTTCGAACATGAACAGCACGCGGTGCTGCTCCAGCCATTTCGACAGGCGCACCAGCGGCTCGATCTGGGCTTTTCGATCCTCAGCTGGATCGTCGGGGTTGTAGCGCACCAGTACCTTGCCAAAAGTGGGACGCACGGCCTCGATGTGCTTGCCGAAATCTTCGCCGTATTCGAAGGTAAACAGCTTCTGGCCGCTTTTCTCGATCGATACAGCGGTGACCGCGCCGCGCGCGGCTGCATCGCGCAGCAGCGGTGCGCCATAGTCTTCGTCGACCAGAATGCCTGCGTAGTCAAGCACCACGCCTTCGTCGAGTGCATCGACAAAGCCCTGATAGATGACCGCCTTGCTGTCACTGATCTTGTCGTGCTCATCGGGCGTGACGGGCGTGCTTGCCTTGAACATCCCCGATGCGTATGAGTCGCGGTGGTCAAAAGGCAGCAGGTAAAGGGGGCGTTGGTATCCGTCTAGCATATCTAACCTCGGTGGCGCTTGAGATAACGGTTGATGGCAGCCTGGCTGGAACTGTCATGCTTGTTGGTGACTGAACCCGCCAGTTCCGGCACGATGCGCTGCGCCAGCGACTTGCCCAGCTCGACACCCCACTGGTCGAATGAATCGACGCCCCAGATGGTGCCTTGCGTGAAGACACTGTGTTCGTAGAACGCGACCAGCGCGCCAAGCGCTGCTGGCGTCAGGCGTTCCAGCAGCAAAAGGTTGCTCGGCCGGTTGCCTTCGTAAGTGCGATGCGGCACCAGCCATTCGGCAATTCCCTCTTCACGTGCCTGCTCGAAGGTCTTGCCAAACGCCAGCGCCTCGGCCTGCGCGATCAAGTTGGCGAACAGCAGCTCGTGCTGGGTGCCAAGATCTTCCAGCGGGTAGTAAAAGCCGATTAGATCGGCCGGCACCAGGCGCGTGCCCTGGTGCAGCAGCTCGTAGAACGAATGCTGACCGTTGGTGCCAGGCTCACCCCAGTAGATCGCGCCGGTATCGTAGTCGACGCGCTTGCCGTCGCGCGTGGTGTGCTTGCCGTTGCTCTCCATGGTGAGCTGCTGCAAATAGGCAGGAAAGCGCTTCAGGTACTGGGAGTAGGGCAGCACGGCGGCCGTCTGGGTGCCAAAGAAGTTGCTGTACCAGACCGCCAGAAGACCATGGATCACAGGCAGGTTGGCAGCCAGCGGGGTATTGCGAAAGTGCTGATCCATGCCATGAAACCCGGCCAGCATCTCGTCGAACCCCTTGGCGCCAACCGCGATCATGGTTGACAGGCCAATGGCCGAATCCATCGAGTAGCGCCCGCCGACCCAGTCCCAGAAGCCGAACATGTTGGCGGCATCGATGCCAAAGCTCTTGACTGCCGAGGCGTTGGTCGACACTGCCACGAAATGGCGCGCAATCGCGGCGTCATCGTGCAGCTGCGCCAGGGCCCACTGACGCGCCGCATTGGCGTTGGTCATGGTCTCGAGGGTGGTGAAGGTCTTCGAGCTGATGATGAACAGTGTCTCTTCTGCATCGAGCCCCTTGACGGCCTCGAGCATGTCGGCCGGGTCGACATTGGCGACAAAGCGAAACACCATGTCGTGTGGTGTGTAGTGACGCAGGGCTTCATAGGCCATGGCCGGACCCAGGTCGGAGCCGCCGATGCCGACGTTGATCACATTGCGGATGCGTTTCTTGGTATGGCCGAGCCAGGCGCCCGAGCGTACCGATTCGGCAAAGGTTCGCATGCGAGCGAGCACCTCGTGCACCTGGTTGATGACGTTGACGCCATCGACCACGATGCTTTCGCTCTCCGGCGCGCGCAGCGCCACGTGCAGCACGGCGCGCTGCTCGGTGTCATTGATCTTGTCGCCGCGAAACATCTTCTCGATGCGTTCGGGCAGCTGGCGCGCGTGCGCCAGCGCGATCAGATGACCCATGGTGCTGCGGTTGATGCGATTCTTGGAGTAGTCCATGGCGATGCCGCCGCCTTCGACATAAAACTCCTCGGAGCGATCCGGATCTTCCGCGAACATGTCGCGCAGGTGCGCCTGCGAAATCTGCGCATGATGTTCGGTCAGCGCATGCCACTCGGGCAGCGCCGTCAGCGATGCGACTGGCTCGACCCCGCTCATGCCGCTGCACCTTTCAAGGCTTTCGATTTTTCCTTGACCACCTTGAGCAGATCGTTCCAGGAGTCATTGAACGACGCCTTGGCTTCTGTCTGCAGTTGTGCGGCTACCGCATCGAGATCCACGCCGGCCTTCTTGAAGGCATCAAGGGTCTGTTCAGCATCACCGCCGTCGGCCGGGATCACAGCGCCGATCTGGCCTTTTTCCGCAAACGCTAGCAGCGTCTTCTCGGGCATGGTGTTGACCGTGTCGGGCGCAGCCAGGGCGGTGACGTAATAGCCTTCGTCGAGCGAGGGATCCTTGACACCGGTACTTGCAAACAGCAGACGCTGCGGGACGCCGCCTGCGGCCGCAAGCTTTTGCCAGCGTGGCGAATCAAGCAGCTCGCGGTAGGCGCGGTAAGCCTGCTTGCTGACCGCGATGCCGAGCTTGTTGTTCAGTTCCTTGGGCACCTTGTCGGCCACCGCCTTGTCCCAGCGTGACACGAACAGTGATGCCACCGAAGCAATCTTGGGATCGAGCTTGGCCGCGACACGGCGCTCGATGCCGCGCAGGTAGGCTTCGGCGGCAGCCAGGTACTGCTCGGTCGAAAACAGCAGCGTGACGTTGACCGGCACGCCGGCAAAGATGGCTTCCTCGATCGCCTTGACGCCGGCCGGCGTGCCCGGGATCTTGATGAACAGGTTGGGGCAGTCAGCCAGCTTGTGCAGGCGCTTGGCTTCCTTGACGGTGCCTTCGGTATCGTCGGCGAGGAGAGGGGAGACTTCCAGCGACACGAAGCCATCCTGATGCTGGGTGGCCTCGAAGATGTCATGAAACAGTGCCGCCGCGCGGGTCAGATCCTCGATCGCCAGTTCGAAGAAAATCTCTTCAGTACCGATGTTGCGATCGGCCTTCTCGACGATGGTCTTGTCATAGAAGTCGGACTTTGCGATGGCCTGATCAAAGATGGTCGGGTTCGAGGTCAGGCCAGTGACACTGAATTGCTCGATGTAGCTCTTGAGCGTGCCCTTGTCGAGCAGGCCGCGCGTGATGTTGTCGAGCCACAGGCTTTGACCCGCGTTGTGCAGGGCGGCGGTAGATTTTGATTTTTCGGTCATGGCAGTTCCTTTGCGGATTGCTAATCGAGGCCAGACATCAGCCTTTCGAACAGCGCGGGTTGAAGCAGATCGCCGATATGCTCTACTGTCATATCAGGCGTTGGATGAGTTGCGATTTCCTTTGCATCGAGTGCGTAATGACCCTGGCGCGGGAACACCGTGGTCAAGCTGTCACCCATCACGTCCTTCATGGCGTGCAGGATGCGTACCTTGTCGTCGATCATGAAGTAGTGGTCGGCCGGATAATGCTTCTTCATGGCCTCGATCTTGAGTTCCTTGTGGATATAGATCAGGACGCGACCTTCGACCGCATCCCAGATTCCGGACTTCTGGATCTTGCGCGGCTGGAACACCACGTCGCCGTCTGACAGCACCACCGGCGTGCCGACTGTGGCGAGCTTGGCGATCACTTCGAGGGCGTTGGGGAAGACCCGCTTGGGAAAGGGATAGTCGACCAGGAAGGACGACATCAACAGCATGTGCGGATCGTCCATGTCGAGCAACCGGTAACGCTGCAGGGCGCCCAGATAGTCGGCGTAGCCGAGCTGCTGGCGCAGCTCCTCGAAAATCTCCTGATAGGCCTTCCTGCGTTGCACGCCGAAGTCGGTCTCGATGCGCGTCATCAAATCGGTCACGACGCCATCGTTGTCGATCAACGTGTTGTCGACATCGAGCAGGAACACCGGCCTGGTCGCCGACATTAACCGACCTCGTGACCGACGGGGTTGTGCCACTTGCCATCGGGCGCGATCAGGGCGTCGGAGTCGGCCGGTCCCCAGCTGCCACCGTCGTAGGCGGCTGGCTTGGTCTTCATGTCGAGCACCGGATCGACCACGCGCCACGCTGCCTCGATGCTCTCGTAGGCCGCAAACAGGGTCGGATCACCGCGCATGCCGTCGCCGAGCAGGCGCTCGTAGGGCGACATTTCATCACCGGGATGATGGTGCGCGATCAGTTCCGTGCGCTCGCCGACCATGGCCTCGCCCGGCAGCTTGACACGGGCGCCGAGCGACAGCGAGACCTCGGGACTGAGCCTGAAGCGGAAGTAATTCTCGTCGCTTGTCTTGATCTGGTCGAACACCATGTGGCCCGGCTTTTTCATGCGCACCAGCACTTCGGTCGACGTGACGGGCAGCTTCTTGCCGGCACGAATGTAGAACGGTACGCCTGACCATCTCTCGCTGTCGATGTGCATGCGCAGCGAAGCAAACGTCTCGACCGTCGATTCCTTGTTCATGTCCGGGTCGTCGGTATAGCCGTTGTATTGTCCGCGCACCAGTTCCTTCGGACTGATCGGGCGCATTGCCTTGAAGACGCGCAGCTTCTCGTCACGTAGCGACACCGCGTCGTGCGATTGCGGCGGATCCTCGCTGAGCAGCGACAGCACCTGCAGGATGTGGTTCTGGATCACATCGCGGATCGCGCCCACGTCCTCGTAGAACTTGCCACGTCCTTCAACACCAAACTTCTCGGCCATGGTGATCTGAACGCTTTCAATGTAGTGACGGTTCCATACCGGCTCGAGGAAGGTGTTGGCAAAGCGGAAGTACAACAGGTTCTGTACCGGCTCCTTGCCGAGGTAATGATCGACGCGAAAGATCGATTCCTCGGGCAGGGCGGCCAGCATCTGCTTGTTGAGATCGCGCGCCGAGGCCAGGTCACGGCCGAACGGTTTTTCGACGATCACGCGGGCATCCTTGGCGCAGCCAGAAGCGGCAAGATGCGTCACCACCGGCACGAACATATTGGGCGGGATTGCCAGGTAATAGAGCGGACGCGCGTCGCTGCCGAGCAGACGGCACAGCTCGGCGTACGTCTTGTCGTCGGTATAGTTGCCGCTCAGATAGGTCAGGTTCTTGCACAGGATCTCGAACGACGGCTCATGCACGCCGCCGTGCTCTTCCAGGCTCTTTCTTGCGCGCGCGCAGAATTCGTCCTTGCTGAGCGCAGATCGCGCCACGCCGATGATCGGTACGTCGAAATGACCGCGCCTGATCATGGACTGCAGCGCGGGGAAGATCTGCTTGTTGGCCAGATCTCCCGTGGCACCAAAGAATACGAAGCGGTTCGAGACCGGTTTGCTCATGCCATTGGCTCCTATGCCTTTTTCTCGACGTGGCCGCCAAAGGCGTGCCGCATGGCCGAAAGAATCTTGTTGGCGAATTCGTCCTCGCCGCGGGAACTGAAACGCGAAAACAGCGCGGCGGACAGCACAGGTACTGGAACTGACTCATCGATCGCCGCCTCGATGGTCCAGCGTCCTTCACCGCTGTCGGACACCCGACCTGCGTAACCTTCCAGCGAGCCGTCCTTGGCAAGAGCCATGGCAGTCAGATCGAGCAGCCAGGAACTGACCACGCTGCCGCGCCGCCACAATTCGGTGATCTCACCGAGGTCGAGGTCATACATGTAATCCTCGGGGTTGCGCAGCGGCGAAGTCTCGGCGTCGAACACCTGGGAGTTCTTGCCGACGTTGGCCTTGTGCAGGATGTTGAGCCCTTCGGCGTAAGCCGCCATCAGGCCGTACTCGATGCCGTTGTGAACCATCTTGACGAAGTGTCCGGCGCCGTTCGGGCCACAGTGCAGATACCCGGCATCGGCAGTCTTGCCTTTGGTCTGGACCCGTCCGGGTGTTGGCTCCGCAGCCTGGTGGCCAGGCGCCAGCGAAGCAAAAATCGGATCGAGCCGCGCAAATGCGGTGTCGTCGCCGCCGATCATCAGGCAGTAGCCGCGTTCAAGGCCGGCCACACCGCCACTGGTGCCGACGTCTAGATAGTGAATCTTCTTTTCTTTCAGGCTCTTGGCACGCCGCAAGTCATCGCGGTAATAGGAATTGCCGCCGTCGATCACCATGTCGTCGGGCTCGAGCAGCGGAATGATTTCTTCGAGAGCCGCATCAACTGCGCCCGCCGGAATCATCAGCCACACGGCACGCGGCTTTTGCAGTTTGCCGACGAAATCCTTCAGTGATGTGGCAGCAGTCGCGCCTTCCTTGGCGAGATCGCTGGCGGCCGATCCGTGCGAATCGTAGACCACGCATTGGTGGCCGGCCTTCATGAGGCGTTTCACCATATTCGCCCCCATACGTCCCAAACCGATCATTCCGAGCTGCATATCTGTCCCTTGGTGTTGGCGCGCGATGTCACGCGACGTGGTTCTTGGTCTTTAGTCCCGTCCCTAGCAAATAGCGACGGGCCTGACAGGGTGAAAGCGTTTTGGACGCCTTCGGTGCTACGAAGTTCGGCTGCTTAAAACGC
>CAZZVZ010000105.1:0-9078 GCA_964657655.1 Gammaproteobacteria bacterium
CACTTTTACTTTATAAAAGTCGTCAGCCTGACGGCGTGGTGGCGGGCGCCTAACTACTCTGCGCGGACCATAATAATAACCTTGTGCACTCACCGTTCCTGCTATCGCGAACAAGCATATCGCTAAAAAGATAATTTTTTTCATAACATATTTGTGTTTAATACCTACATAGAGTGAAAATTAACCCGAAGGTTTATTCGGCAGTTAATTTTTTTTATTTTGGATACTATAATCGTGCCATGAAATCATATTTAAACTACATTTGAGCTATGGGAATACTCAATCTGCGCTTAAAGTTTGTTTTAATTATAACTATAAATTTGATTGCATTTAATGCAATTGCACAGAAAGAAGATTTTATACAATCATTAAACCAGAAAAATCATTGGGTTGAGACTGATGGTTGGCGATTCATTGACCTTGATCGGCGCGAGCGCGCCAGTGATTTATTCGGGAGCGCCCTCGTCTTACTGCCCCATCAGGTGACTGGTAGAAGTCCTAACGGAACGTTATTCGCTGTGAAGACAACCCTGATCGGCTGCAGCGCTGGCTAGCGACCTGTCAAGGGTCCAGATCGTAAGCCCTGACTTCAATCGCGCCGATGCAAGAAGATTCATATCTACAAATCCGCAGCCGCGTCCTGAAAGATCGTGGGCTTCGATAAACTCGCGCAGCTCTTCGAGGGTTGCGACAGGTGTTCTACGAAGCTCGCTTATCATGTCTAGAACAAATTCGCGGTTAGGCGGTGTCCCACAAGCAAGCTCGCCGATCACATAGGGGTGGCAGTAGACTTCGTCCGCCTCCAGCAGCTCCACCAAGTGGTCATTGCGGCGTTTGAAGTGGGCGATCCATACGGATGAATCGACGATGACCGTCAAGGTTTCGTTGCCTTCTCGCGACGCCGCGGCGGCAAGGTCACGTCAGGAATTTTGCCGCCCAAATCTGCAAGACGCCGCGCGGCTTGAACGCGTACGAATGTCTTCACGCACTCTCGAACCAGATCACTCTTATCCTGACCAGGCTCCGCTAGCGCGAGCGCTTTGTTGAACAGTTCGTCGTCGATTGTGATGGTGGTTCGCATGCCGCACCTCATAAAAATAAGCATCATATAGCATCAAATCAGATGCCGCAGAAGAGGTGCACAATCGCAATTGCGCATTGGTTATATTTCTAGGGTCATATGCTGAGTAACACCCTTTGTCTCGCCTGTTCCTCAGCATCCGACCCAAAAAATCGCGGTAGTTCCTGGGCCGCGTCGACAATTTTCGGTTGTAGGGGCGGTAATCACAAGAACCAGATCGGCGCGTCGGATGTGTCTTCCCGCATTTCGTTAAAAGTCGCTTCCATCCTGATCTGGCTTTGCGAGCCCTTGATTGAGATGCCTTGACGGGGGCTTGCGACCAACAACCACGGGCTGGAAAAAAACGTCGTCATGCCGCTCAATGTGCTCGAAGCCGGCGTCAGCCATCAGCCGCATCAGCCGCTCGATAGTGACTGCGTAATAGCGCGTCACAATCACATTGGTGCTGCAGGCGCCCGCGCTTGATTCGCGCGTCAGGTACATGCGCAGATCGTATTGGTCGGCGTCCCACTCCCAGACTTGAACGGCCACAAAACGCTGGCCATCTTGGTATCTCAGGCCGTAGGGACGAACCTCCGGTGTCACGCGCCTGATGGTTGCATAGTCGCGGATTGAATAGAGCGCAGTACCCGATGGCTTCAACACGCGTAGCGCGCTCTGGAATGCGGCCAGCAGGTCGCCATCAGAAAGCAGATGCGGAAGACTGTTGTCGCAAGCGATAACAGCGTCCATCGATTCACTCTTCGCGCCCGCCAAAGAGCGAAGGTCATCGACGTAGGACCGGACCGCAATTCCACGCTGAACCGCCTCAAGCGACAGACGTTCGACCGCTGCCGCAGAAAGATCGGATGCATCCACCCGATACCCTTTGGCGGCAAGACCGATCGTTTGGGTACCAATGCCGCATGCCGAATCAAGCAGTCGCCCTGCGGATGGAACTTCGAGCGATTGGAGCAACGCATGCAATACGTCGGCCTGCTTTGCAATCGCCGCGTCCCAGTCCGGATAGAGAAGGTGGTAAAACGGCGCGAGGTCGTCGTAGAAACTATTGGGCATGCGATATCCCGCGCGCAATTCCGGTAACCTTGATCCTGTCACTGCACGCCTGTTCACTCAGGTCCAATAAAATAAGGCAACGGCTGGTGCATGGCAACGCGCTAAAGAACGCCCGATCAAGGAATTTTGCAGGAGAGATCGCAAAGTCATGAGATGGCCCTCTAAAGATATGTTAGCGCGCATCGTGCGCTGGAACATTCCGACCACCAACAAGACAGCGCTGCTTGCAGGCGTCTGGACCGGTGCCGCAATCAATGTAGCGATGATTCCCGAAATCGAACGTTATATGAGGAACAAGCCAGACTTAACGTTTTTCTTCATGGGATTGGGATTCTTCCTGCCTCTTTATCTTTTCGTATGGGAGACATCGCCCAATCCATTTTTTCCCGGCAACGGTGGGCGCGGGTTGGGCAATTTGAAGCGCACCTTCATCTGGCTCTCAGCGGCTGGCGTAATCTGCGCCACAGGATCCTTCCTGCATCGCAGCGACAGCACGGATGAGCGGCTCTTGTTCGCCGCTCAAACCGAGACTTTGCCTGACAACGGAAGCGATGCAGTGCCCTGGCAGCAGTGGAGAAATCAAACGCAGGCAGCGATCCTCGACTCATACGAAAACGACCATTTCGCTCCGACCAGGTGCGAACCCGGGACGCATGGCCTGTTGCAGGCCTCCATTGATGATCATGGCGTGATTGCGTCGTGGCGCGTCTATGCGTCATCGGGCTGCCCGCTACTCGATCAGCACATGCTGCAAGCCGCCGATGCTGCACTAGCAAGATTGCCACGGTCTCCACGCCACAGCACTTTGCTCACACTCCCGTTCGCGCAGCGTTGACGAGCAGCGTTGTCGCGGTCTAACTGGGCTGACCGGGAAAGCGCAGGGCAAGCAGATCCCCGCGTGGATATGCCTTGAGTTTAACTTCCTCATCCTGATTGCCGCCCAGCAGGATGACGTTCTCATCGGTGGCCTCGATCAAGAACCCCACGTGCCCCTTCCAGCTTTCGGCACTCTCCCTGCTGACGACTGCGATGCAGCCGAGTACGGGCTGTTCGAGCCCGTATCCCCACTCGATCCAGGAGCGCGCCAGCGCTGAGCGCGTGCCTTCAATGCCCGTTTGCGCGAGGCACCAGTTCACAAAACAGGAGCACCAGGAAATCTTGTCGTCATACCCTATAAGCGTGGTGGCATTGTTGTATTCGTCGACGCGCGGATTGCTGCTGCCGGCAGGAGCACGCCGCTGACCGATCTCGCCGTAAGCCACCTCGAGCCACGCAGGGCCAGATTCGAGCTGTGTTCCCATGTTCCTAAGTTTTGACCGCCAGTTTTGATGATAATTGAGCCAGCCCGCGCGCTATGCCCCAAGGGTGGACAGTGGAACCCAGACCTCGTCACAAACACTTGCAATTTTTCAAAGTCGGACGCCAACCTCAGCAACGATTGCGGCGTTAGTCTGATGAGAAAGGGGCTCGCAAAATTGTGCTCGTTTTTTTAGACAAGATGCGAGAATCCGGGTCACGCGGATGCCAGTTGAACTCAAAGGAGACGTCAGAGTGAGGAAGCATCGAGTTGTACCGCAGGATTTCCTGCCAAAACCAGCAGCACTGATTTTTGGCGCATTCGCGGTGCTGACCTTCGGCACCGCCTTCGCGGACCCACCTGACCGGGTGGCGCGTCTGAGTTATGAATCCGGCACGGTCACCTTCGAGCCGGCTGGAACGCAGGATTGGGTGCAGGCGACACAGAACCGGCCCCTCATTACCGGCGATGCCCTGTGGGTCGATGCGTCCTCACGCGCCGAGCTCAACGTCGGACGCGCTGCACTGCGCGCCGACACCCAGACCAGTATCTCCATCACTAACCTCGACGACCGGGTGGCACAGTTCCAGCTGGCCCAGGGCACGGTTGAGCTGACCGTGCGTTCCATGGCGCCAGATGCGGTCTATGAAGTCGACACACCAAACCTTGCCTTGACGATCAATCAGCCTGGCCAGTACCGCGTCACGGTCACGCCAGATGGCCAGACCACCTACGCGCTGGTACGCCAGGGGTCGGCTACCGCCAGCGGCGACAACCAGTCTTACGCAATCGGTGCCAACCAGTCGTACAGCTTCGCAGGCACCGACCTTTCCAACTACACCTATTACGACCCGCCTGCGCCGGACGACTTCGATCACTTTTCGGCAGAGCGCGATGCGCGCTGGGAACACTCTTCATCGTTGCGCTACGTGTCGCCGGAGATGATCGGTTACGAAGATCTTGACGCCAACGGAACCTGGCAAGTTGCCGAAGGCTACGGCAACGTCTGGGTGCCCAACAATGTCGGACCCGACTGGGCGCCGTACCAGGCCGGTCATTGGGCCTTTATCTCGCCGTGGGGCTGGACCTGGGTCGATGACGCCGCCTGGGGATTTGCACCGTTTCACTACGGACGCTGGGCACACGTCGGCTTTGGCTGGGCATGGATACCAGGACCAGTCGAAGCAGCGCCGGTCTATGCCCCCGCGCTGGTCGCATTTGTGGGCGGCGGCGGCGGCTTCAGCCTTGCCGTCGGCGGGGGTGGTGGTGGCATCGGCGTGGCCTGGTTCCCGCTCGGACCGCGCGAAGTGTACCGACCCGGCTATGAAGTCAGTCCGGCTTACGTGCAGCGCGTCAATGTTTCCAACACGGTGGTCACGACCACGGTGGTGAACAACGTCTACAACAACACGACCGTGGTGCATTACGCTAACCAGGGCGTGCCGAATGCCGTCACCGCAGTACCGCAAAACGCCTTTGCCAGCGGCCAGTCGGTGTCGCGGGTGGCGATCCACGTGGCGCCTAGCGCGGTAGCCAACCAGCCAGTCGGATCGATCGCAGCGGTGGTGCCGACCGTTCGTGCAGTCAGCGGTCCTGGAGCCGCCAGCAGTTTTCATCCAAGCGCTGCCGCCATGACACGCCCGGTTGTGGCGCGCACTGCTCCACCGCCGCCGCCGGTCGCGTTCGCTGCCAAGGCGCAGGCACTGGCGGCCAACCCGGGCCGGCCGGTGTCTCCGGCCATCGAGCAGCAGCTCCAGCGCTCGACTGCGCCCGCGGTGCAGCGCCCGCAACCACGTATCGTGAGCGCGCCGGCACAAGCAGCGGTTGCCCCTCCGCCACGCGCGGCCACCGGCGCCAGCGCGCCACGTCCCGGCGGATTTACCCCGAATGCTGCGCAACCGGCACTCAGCCGGCCCGCGGGGCCCCTCCCAGCGGGCGTGGCGCGTCCGCCTGAGGCGGCCAACCCGGCTCGCCCGCTCGGGGCACCTGCTGTGCCGGCACAACGCTCGATCGAACCGGCGCAACCGATGGCGCGCCCCGCTGAACCTGCAGCCCGAGAGGCAGTACCGGTGCCTGCACGCCCCGCGGCGGCGCCGCAGTCCCTACAGCCGAGCCCGGTACAGCGTCCGGAAGCCGCGCGGCCGCGTGCGGAGCCAAGCGAGAAGAACGAGAAGAACGAGCGTAAGGACGAGCATTAGCCGGCCGAATCAGCTGGCGGCAATGAAAAAGGGCGCCAGTGGCGCCCTTTTTCTATCCTGCACCGGATTGTTCCGGCGCGGTGTGTCAAGCGTAGCTGCGCAGCCGGGTGCTGAAATCCTGCAGCGCGCGAATGCCGCTTTCTTCAGCGCGCTTGCACCAGTCCTGCAATTGCACCAGCAGCTGTTCACGAGATGCGCTGGAACGTTCCCAGATCGATGCCAGTTCCACCCGCATGTCATGAAGCTTGCGCAACGCGGCGTTGTCGGCCAAGGCTGCTGAGACGCGTGCCTGATGACGCGCCGACAGTTTCTCGACGTCCTTGTGCAACAGGCGCTTGGCACGCACCAGGGTCTCGTTGGAGGCCGCATCCGAGTTACGCGTGCGAGCGATTTCCTCGCGTGCAGCGCGCTTTAACGATTTGGCGTACTTGGCCATCACGTCGTAACGGTTGCTGATCACGGCGTGCAAATTGTCGAGATCGATCTGGGCGCGCGGCATGGAGAACTTGGGCGTCGGCGCCACTTTCTTGACGGTGGCGAGCCTGGCCATCTCGAGCAGACGAATATAAGCCCAGCCGATGTCGAATTCGTACCACTTGTTCGACAGCTTGGCCGAAGTCGCGTAGGTGTGGTGATTGTTGTGCAGCTCTTCGCCGCCGATCAGAATGCCCCATGGCAGGATGTTGCGGCTTGCGTCTGGGCAATCGAAATTGCGATAGCCGCTGAAATGACCGACACCATTGATGACGCCCGCTGCCAGGAACGGAATCCACATCATCTGGACAGTCCAGAGCACGGTACCCACACCGAGGCCGAACATGATCCAGTCTGACACCAGCATCACGCCGCAGCCCTGCCACGGAAACTTGCTATAGAGGTTGTGCTCGATCCAGTCATCAGGCGTGCCGTGGCCATATTTCGTCATGGTCTCGGCGTTGGCGCTTTCGGCCATGTAAAGTTCGGCGCCCTGGAACAGAACGGTCCTGAGACCCTTTTTCTGGGGGCTATGCGGATCTTCCTCGGTCTCGCACTTGGCGTGGTGCTTGCGATGGATTGCCGCCCACTCCTTGGTCTGCATGCCCGTGGTCAGCCACAGCCACACCCGGAAAAAATGGGAAGGGATGGCGTGCAGCTGAAGCGCGCGATGTGCCTGGCAGCGGTGCAGGAAAATAGTCACTGCCGCGATCGTGATGTGCGTCATCACCAGGCCTGCCACGACAACCTTCCACAGCGGCCAGTTCAGGACGCCGTGGTTGAGAAAGTCCAGCACATGCGAGTCAATCATTCAAACTCCATAAAAACGACGACTAAAAACGAGACCGGGGCGGCAGGCAAAAACCACTGCATGCGCCGGGGGTGTCAATAGGACAGGAATTATACCCGCGAGTTGCCGGAATTCGCCCTCAATTCGCGGGTACAGCTACTTATCGGCGACAGAGGGAAACGTGACATTTTCGAGCCTGATATCGCGCTTCGGGTTGGGAATTTCGATTCCAGCCCGCCTGAACCCTTTCAGGATCTCAAGGGCAATGGCAGAACGTACCCCTCCGGTACCGAGTTCCGGGTCATTCACCCAATAGCCCAGCTCCATGTTCAGACCGTCGCTGGCGAAGCCCGAGATCATGGCGAGCGGGGCCGGATCGGCCAGCACGCGCGCCTGCGTCAGCGCCGCGTCGGCCATGATCTGCATGGCTTTTTCGACGTCGCTGTCGAACGCAATCTGGAGCTTGATGAAGAGCCGGCTCTGGCGGCTGGTGTAGCTGTGGTTCAGTACAGGGGAACTGACCAGGAGTTCATTGGGCAGGATGGCCTCGGTGCCATCGAGCGCCTTGATGACGGTGTAGCGGGTGCGAATCTGCGACACCGAACCGGTGTACTTGTCCACGGCGATCAGATCGCCGATGCGAAGACTGCGATCAAGCAGCAAGATAAAGCCGCTGATGTAGTTGCTGGCAATGCGCTGCAGCCCGAGGCCGACACCGACCCCGAGCGCGCCGCCAAAGACCGACAGCACGCCAAGTGGAATGCCGACCACCTGCATGCTGACCAGCACTGCGACCACCACCAGCACGGCGCGCCCGAAGCGTCCAAGCGCGACCTGCAGACTGGCATCGAGGCTGGAGCTGCGCAACAGCTTTGCTTCCAGCGCGGTGCCAGCCCAGAGTGCCACCACCAAGGTCAGCGCAATCCAGAAAGCGCCCTGCAGAATCTGCAGCAGGTTGATCTCTTCGGCCGTGCCGTTTAACTGGTATACACCGACCGACTCGAGCGCGTCAGTGACGTAGGACAGCAATCCAGCCAGGTGCAGCACCACCACCAGCCATGCGATGAAAGTCAGGGCCCGCTGCAACAGGGCCAGCATGCCGCTCGGGCGGAACACGCGCTTGACCGCGTAGACCACAAGGCGGATCGCGCCACCCGCGAAATAGAGCAGCACTGCAACGCGCAGCAGCTGGCTGTGCTGCTGGCGAGCCTCCTCGATACGCGCGGCAATCTGCAAGAGGAGCGCGGCAATCAAGGGCCAGACCACATCTGCCAGGCGTACCACCTGGACCATCGAGCGCTGCTGAGCGCTGGTGTCAACCGCAGCAGCGTCTCGCGTCAAGCGCCACTTGGCCAGCCTGACGCCGAACAGGGCCACCAGCGACAGCACCGCGATCAGGACCAGCTGCCACTGCACCGCGGGTTGTCCGAGGGCTGCCAGCCAGCTTGTGATGAGCGCGACCAGATCGTCCATCGGGAGAGTCTAGGTCTTGGTCCGCATCATGGCTACTGCAAAGAAGCCATCTGTATTCTGACGGTGGGGCCACAGTTCCAGCGTCGCGCCTGGTAGTCCTTGGATGCCGCGCGATGCCAGTATCTCCCCGGCATCGAGCGTTTCGAACTGCGCATGAGCGGCCAGGAACCTGGCGACGACCGCCTGGTTTTCCTCGTCGAGCAGACTGCAGGTGGCATACACCAGGCGCCCGCCCGGGGCCACCAGGCGCGCCGCACTTTCGAGGATATCGCCCTGGCGCAAAGCCAGTTCGGCGATCGACGCCTCGTTCTGGCGCCACTTCAGATCGGGATTTCTGCGCAGCGTGCCAAGGCCGCTGCACGGCGCATCGATCAGCACCCGGTCGGCCTTGCCGACGAAGCGCTTGAGCCTTGCATCGCGCTCGGAGTCAATCACCATGGGATGCACATTGGACAACCCGCTGCGCGCCAGCCTTGGCTTGAAGTGCGACAGGCGCCGCGCCGATACATCGAGCGCATAGAGACGTCCGGTGGAACGCATCAGGGCGCCCAGCGCCAGCGTCTTGCCGCCGGCGCCGGCACAGAAGTCGATGACCAGTTCACCGCGCTTGGGCGCGACCAGCTGCGCCAGCAATTGACTCCCTTCGTCCTGCACTTCGATGCTGCCGTCCTTGAAGATCGGCAACAGGTTCAGGGCCGGCTTTTCCTTG
>CAZZVZ010000106.1:0-9074 GCA_964657655.1 Gammaproteobacteria bacterium
AATCGCATCTCAGCAGCGCCCGATGAACTCAACAAGCGCGGCGAGCGCATGCTGGCATTGGTCGACGACGGCATGCTGCCGCGCATTCTTGATCATCTGTTCGCCGAGGCCGAGTTTCTCTCGCCGTACGGCATTCGCAGCGTCTCCAAGGTGCATGACCAGCGCCGCAACCTGGGCGAGATCCGCGGCATCGGCACTGCCATGGTGGAATACGTGCCGGGCGAATCAAACTCTGCCCTGTTCGGTGGCAATTCCAACTGGCGCGGCCCGGTCTGGATGCCGACCAACTACATCCTGATCCAGTGCCTCGAGAAGTACTATCGTTTTCTCGGACCCGACTACATGGTCAGCCTGCCCTGTCTGCAAGGTGAGCAGCTCGACCTGCGCGACGTGGCCCAGCTGCTGTCGTCCCGCATCGTTGACCTGTTTCGCGAGGATGGACACGGGGTCGTGCCGGCGCGCGCCGGCCTTGAGCCGCAGCTCAAGGCGATCAACCCCGAAGGACTGCATCTCTTCCCGGAATATTTTCACGGCGATATCGGTGTCGGTCTGGGCGCCATGCACCAGACCGGCTGGACGGCGCTGGTCGCCAATCTGGTGCATCGACGCACCCGCGCCGAGGCTCCAGGCTACTGGCGGCGCCACACACCCTGAGGTCTCTTGGGAACAGAGTTTGCTCTGGCGCAATGGCGTCAGCACACGACGCACGGTCGTGCTTTGCTTCAATTACCCGAGAGTCCTCATGCCTGGCTATAGTGAAAAAATGCGGGAGGGAAGTCCCCACCCGCGCGGAGCGAGCTGGGACGGCAATGGCGTCAATTTCGCCTTGTTCTCAGCCCATGCAACCAAAGTGGAACTGTGTCTGTTCGATGCCAGCGGCGAGAACGAGCTAGAACGCGTCGAGCTGCCGGAATTTACCGACGAAGTCTGGCACGTCTACCTGCCGGGCCTTGCACCCGGCGCAGTCTATGGCTACCGGGTGTACGGTCCGTACGATCCGGAAGCCGGCCATCGCTTCAACCACAACAAGCTGCTGCTCGATCCCTATGCTCGCGCCCATGTTGGCGAACTGCGCTGGGCGCCCGAGGTGTTTGGCTACCAGATGGAAACTGGCGATGACCTGACCTTCGACGAACGTGACAGCGCGCCGTTCGTGCAGAAGTGCAAGGTGGTTGATTCAAGCTACAGCTGGAGCCAGCCGACACGTGTGCCATGGGATCGCACGGTGCTCTATGAATTGCATGCGCGTGGCTTCACCAAGCAGCATCCGGGCGTGCCCGAGAATCTGCGTGGCACCTTTGCGGGCCTTGCCACGCCTGAAGTGCTCAAGTACATCAAGGAGCTCGGCGTCACCACCATCGAGCTGCTGCCAATCCATACCTTCGTCAATGACAGCCATCTGCTCGAGCAGGGTCTGACCAACTACTGGGGCTACAACTCGATCGGCTTCTTTGCAGCCGATCCGCGTTTTTTTGCGACCGACAAGGTGAGCGAATTCAAGGACATGGTCGATGCCATTCACAAGGCCGGCCTCGAGGTGGTGCTCGACGTGGTCTACAACCACACCGCCGAAGGCAACGAGCTCGGACCGACCCTGTCTTTCAAGGGCATCGACAATTCGTCCTACTATCGGCTGCTCAAGGACGAACCGCGTTACTACATCAACGACACCGGCACTGGCAACACCTTCAATCTGTCACATCCGCGCGTGCTTCAGACCGTGACCGACAGCCTGCGCTACTGGGTGACCGAAATGAACGTCGATGGCTTTCGCTTCGATCTGGCGACCATCCTTGGACGCGAAGACTATGGCTTTGACGAGGGTGGCGGCTTTCTTGACAGCTGCCGCCAGGACCCGGTGTTGTCCAGTGTGAAGCTGATCGCAGAGCCGTGGGACTGCGGTCCGGGTGGCTACCAGGTCGGGCGCTTTCCACCTGGCTGGGCCGAGTGGAATGACCGCTTCCGCGACAACGTGCGAGCTTTCTGGAAGGGCGATGAAGCGACAGCGCCGGAGTTTGCCACGCGCATTACCGGCTCTGGCGATCTGTTCAACCACCGTGGCCGCAAGGCCTGGGCAAGCGTCAACTTCATCACGGCGCACGACGGCTTTACGCTCAACGACCTGGTCAGCTACAACGACAAGCACAATGAAGCCAACGGCGAAGGCAACCGCGACGGTCATAGTGACAACCGGTCCTGGAACTGCGGCGTCGAGGGACCGACCGATGATCAAGGCATTATCGACTTGCGTGAACGCCAGAAGCGCAATTTCTTGTGCACGCTGATGTTCTCGCAGGGCACGCCGATGCTGATGGCAGGTGACGAGTTCGGTCGCACCCAGGACGGCAACAACAACGCCTACTGCCAGGACAGCCCGATCGGATGGGTCAACTGGGACATTTCACCCGAGGGCGAAGCGCTGCTGCGCTTCGTGAAGAAACTGACCGCAGCGCGCGATGCGCTGCCGCCACTGCGCCGTTCGCGCTTCCTGACCGGTGAATGGAACGAGCATCTCGAAGTCAAGGACGTCAGATTCCTGTCGCCTGACGGCACCGACATGACAGAAGAGCAATGGGGCGACGGCAACATGCACTGCTTTGGCATGGTGATCGATGGTCGCGCTCAGACTTCGGGCATCAAACGTCCCGGCTCCGAGGCGACCTTGCTGCTGCTGTTCAATTCGTATCACGACGTGGTCAATTTCACCTTGCCTGAGATTCCGGGCAGCGACCAGTGGGCCTGCCTGATCGATACCAACAATCCGGTCACCGAAGAGATCGCCAACTTCGAATCAAACGCTGTCTATCAGGTGACCGGACGCTCGCTGCTGTTGTTCTCGCTGCACGCGCGCGGTGTCACCCAGCAGGTGTTCGATCGGCTGATGCTGAAACTGAAAGACGAGCCGCAGCAAGACGCCGCGCCGCCTGCTGCCTAGCGGCTACTTGAAGGCGATGCCGGCCTTGCGCAACTCTTCGCTGGCCGCGGAGGTCAGGTCGCTCTTGAGGCTGGCCCAGTCACTTGCGGCGTCGGTCCAGATGCGCAGTTCGAACGTCAGCGCATCGGGTCCGAGCATGGTCATGAGCGCCTGCGGTGCGGGTGTCTCGGACACCCCCGGGAAGCGGCCGGCGACCTCGAGCAGCAGCTTTTTGACCTGCTCGGGATCCGCGGCCAGTGCGGCCTGGATCGGCACGTCGACCCGGCGCGCCTTGCTCGACAGGGTCCAGTTGGTCACATTGTTGGCAATCAGGGTGCCGTTCGGAATGATGACTTCGGCACCGTTGCCCGCGCGAATGATGCTGGCACGAATGCCGATGCGCTCGACCCGGCCGATGATGTCGCCGAACTGCACCACGTCACCAACCTTGATGGGGCGCTCGAACAGCACGATCAGGCCCGAGACGAAGTTGTTGACGATGTTTTGCATGCCAAAGCCGAGGCCGACACTGAAGGCACCCGCGAGGATGGTGAACTTGGTCATGTCGATGCCAAGCGATGCAAGCGCGATCACGATGCCGATCAGCAGGATTGCGTAGCGCAGCATGGTCGAGATCACATAGGGGATGCCGCGTGCCAGATTGACCTTGGGATAGACCTCCTCATCGAGGACGAAGGTCACGAGGCGCGCGGTCCAGCTGGCGAGCACCAGCGCGACTGCAAAGCTCAACACCTTGCCAAGCGAAATCGCGAACGAGCCGACGCTCAGGTTCGCATCCAGCAGGTCGCCGAAGTTCTTGCTGGTCACCTGCCAGAAGCCGACACTGCGCAGCATGGCGTAGATCCAGAGCGCGGCTGCAGCGAGATTCAGCAGCATGGTAATGCGATCGGTCAAGAGGCGCCGGTGCTGGCGCACCATCGACAGGAAGGTGAGCGGGCGCACGTGGAAGGCGCCCAGCACCAGGCCTTGCGCGACGCGCGTGACGGCATACAGCAACAGCGCCAGATAAGCGCCGCGCAGCATGCCGCTGCCGACCAGCGTCGACAAGCCCTGATAGCCCACCAGATTGGCAATCAGCACCAGCACGCCCAGCACCAGTCCTGCGCCCGAGACCAGGTGCAGCACGCGCCAGGTGCGTTTGAGCGTCCATTCGCGTGCCTCGAGGGGACGCGAGGCGAGGTAGAGCCATGACAGGAACAGCACACCCGCGAGGATCTCGACCACGAAAATCAGGCGCGCGATGGGCGCGCTGATCGATACGATGTTACGCACCTGTTCAAGCAGGTTGAAGGCGGTCAGGGCGTACAGGATGGGATACAGGTGACGCTCGATCAGTCGGCGCACCACCAGCAGGGTGGGAATGATGCTGATCAGCGACAGCAGCTTGGGCAGCAGCTGCGGCGGGTCTGTGTAGAGCCAGTAGCCA
This sequence comes from Gammaproteobacteria bacterium, assembly GCA_964657655.1. Taxonomy (GTDB): domain Bacteria; phylum Pseudomonadota; class Gammaproteobacteria; order Burkholderiales; family Burkholderiaceae_D; genus CAJCIC01. Next base: position 4,362 of record CAZZVZ010000106.1, read on the forward strand.
AGAAAGCTGGCCATCAGGAAGGCGGTGGCGACCGGCGCGTTGAACACCTCGGCGGCCTTGGCCGTCTCGGGCTCGTCCTTGAAGTAGGTCTTCACGCGCTTTCTGGCGAGCAGCATCACCACCACCAGCACGGCGAACAGCAGCAGGTGCAGGCCGGCCTGTTCCGGCTCGCTCATCACGAACGCTGCCAGATCTGAAAACTGGTTGCGCAGGCTCTCGCTGCCCTGGGTGGTCACGGCAGCGATCGCTGAACTCCAGAAGCCGCCGCTCCAGACGGGCAGGGAGTCGCGCGTCAGCAATTGGCTGGTGGCGCGCTGGCTGGCGGTGTCCAATTGATCGAGCGTGTCATTGGCACGCGAGGCAAGGGACACGGCTTTGGACTGCAGGGTCAGCACTTCGGCCTGGCGTGCTGCTGCCGCAGCGCGCGTCTTGGTGATCAGATCCGAGACCTGCCCGATGCGATCGAGGATGGTCTGCGGCGCCTGCGCGGCCTGCGCCGCTTTCAAGGTGGCGTCCCAGGTCTGATCCATCCGGTCGAGCTCGCCCAGCAGACGGGTCAGCTGGGCCGCGCGTCGTGTCAGTGCCTTGGTGATGTCGTTGGCGTTACGTGCCGACTCGACCCAGGTGGGCTCGAGCGCATGGATGGCGGCAACCGATGGACGCGCCGCCAGCGTTCGTCGCACTTCGTTGAGATGGGTGTTGGAATCACGCGTGAGCGGGGCCAGGTCGGCGGACACCTCGGTGACGGTCTCGTCATCGTCAAGGTCATTGGACATTTCGTGCAGACGCGACGTGTCTTCTTCGGCTTCCAGCAACACCTGGTCGATCGCGATCGCCGCCACAGGCGCAGGTGCCTTGGCAGCTCCCGCAGCCGAACTTGCCGCGGGGAGTGACAGGCCCGGAATCTGGGCCAGTGCAGCCGTTTCACAGAGCAGCAGGAGGGCGGCAAGCAGGAATCTTTTCATGGGCAAAGCAAGAATGCCAAGTTAGGACGAGTTCAACCCGGTTGGGCAGGGTAACCCATCTTCAGTTCCCCATCTGATGGCTCGCCGGTTGCTGATGATTCGGGTTCGCACCTTCGCGAGTATCAGCGGGAGCCGATATGCCTCATCGAACGACCACGCGCGCCGACCGTAGCGGTCAGGCCGCGACAGCAGTTCAGGCGGGCAACGAGACCTATCCGGAGCCGCCATTTCCTGCGCAGGATAGCGATGCGCCAGGCGACGAATCAAGGCTCGATCCGAGGCCGCGCTATCAGGCACAAAGCTATCAGGGGAGCGCGAAACTGAACGACATGGTGGCCCTGATCACGGGTGGTGACTCGGGCATTGGCCGCGCGGTGGCGGTGCTCTATGCGCGTGAGGGATGCGACGTAGCCATCGTCTATCTCGACCAGCACGACGATGCCCGCGAGACGCAGGAGGCGGTGCTTGCCGAGGGCCGACGCTGCATTCTGATCCCGGGCGATGTCAAGAGCCGTGAATTCTGCGAGGAGGCTGTCGAGCAGACGCTCGAAGAATTCGGCAAGCTCGACATCCTGGTCAACAACGCCGCCTACCAGGAGCACGTCGAGTCGCTGGCAGATCTGACCGAGGCGCATTTCGAATTGACGGTGAAGACCAATCTATTTGGCTATTACCACATGGCCCAGGCCGCGCTTCCCTATCTGGGCATGGGATCGTCGATCATCAACACCGGCTCTGAGACCGGCATCTTTGGCAGTGCCGCACTGCTCGACTACTCGGCCACCAAAGGGGCCATCCATGCCTTCTCGAAGGCGCTCGCCAGCAATCTGGTCGAGCAGGGTATTCGCGTCAATGTGGTGGCGCCCGGACCTGTCTGGACGCCGCTCAATCCAGCCGACCAGTCGGCCGACAAGATCGCCATGTTCGGCAGCAAGACCGACATGAAGCGGCCGGCGCAGCCAGAAGAGATTGCCCCGGCCTACGTGTTCCTGGCAGCCCCTTCATGCGCCAGCTATATCACGGGCATTGTGCTGCCCGTGACGGGCGGTGTCACTGGTAGTGCCTAGAGTGAACTGCAGCGAGCCGGACCTCGTCCGCAGTAGCATGGTGTCAGCAAGCCGCCGCATCCTGGCAGCCGCCAAGACCCTCAATCAACCGGAGTAACCCGTGACCAGGCCACCCTTTATCGCCCACTGGAAAGATATTGAAGAGAGGGCCGCCGGAAGCTATCCAAACAGTGCAGAACTGATGACCTATGGCGCACCTTTTGCGCGCCTGTTTGGTCTGGAGCGCATCGGCATCCATCACGAACGCCTGCCTGCCGGGCGGCGCACGTCCTATCCGCATGCCGAAAAAACGGAAGAAGAGTTCGTCTATGTACTCGAGGGCACGCCCGATGTGTGGCTCGACGGCAGTCTGTATCGACTCAAGGAGGGAGAAGGGGTGGTATTCAAGCCCGGCACGGGCATCGCCCACACCTTCATCAACAATACCGATGTCGAAGTGCGCCTTTTGGTCGTCGGTGAGCATCGCCGGCCGGACAACCAGGTGCATTATCCGATGCACCAAGCACGCAACCAGGAACTGGGCGATGATCACTGGGCGAACTGTCCGCGCGCGCCGATGGGGCCGCACGATGGCCTGCCCGATGCATTGCGAGACAGCAACGGCCCATTCTGAGTGGCGCTGCAGGCGCCGCTTTATCTGCTTCAAACGAGAGGACATTTCATGCATTACCGGCTGCTCGGCCAGACAGGCCTTTACGTCTCTGAACTTTGTCTTGGCACGATGACCTTTGGCGGCTCAGGTCGCTGGGAGGTGATGGGTGGACTCAAGCAGGATGCAGTCAATCAGCTGGTCAGGCGCTCGTTCGAGGCGGGCGTCAATTTCTACGACACGGCCAACGTCTATTCCTTCGGCGCTGCCGAGGAAACGCTGGGTCAAGCCATCAAGGCGCTCGGCCTGCCGCGCGATGAGCTGGTCATTGCAACCAAGGCGACCGGCGTGATGTCGGAGACGGCCATCAACGGGCGCGGACAATCGCGCATTCACCTGTTTAACGAACTCGATGCCAGTCTCAAGCGGCTCAAGCTCGAACACATCGATCTGTACCAGATCCACGGCTTTGACCCGCTCACGCCCCTCGAGGAGACACTCGAGTCGCTCAACGACATGGTGCGTTCGGGCAAGGTGCGCTACATCGGACTTTGCAATCTGGCTGCATGGCAGGTCATGAAAGCACTGGCGATTTCCAAGGCGCTGGGCCTGGCGCGTTTTCAGAGCGTGCAGGCCTATTACACGATTGCAGGACGCGATCTGGAACGCGAACTGGTGCCGCTGATGGAAGACCAGAAGCTTGGCCTGATGGTCTGGAGTCCTCTGGCTGGCGGGCTTTTGAGCGGCAGGACCAGGCGCGACAGTGCAGCGCCGGAGGGCACGCGGCGGGCATCGTTCGATTTCCCGATCGTCGACAAGGAACGCGCTTTCAACTGCGTCGATGCCATGGAGCCGATTGCCAAGGCGCACGGTGTGTCGGTGGCGCAGATTGCGCTGGCGTGGCTGCTGAGCCGCCCGGTGGTCTCGAGCGTGATCATCGGTGCCAAGACCATCGAGCAGCTCGATGACAATCTGGCTGCCAGCAACGTCAAGCTCGGCAGCGATGAGCTCAAGATCCTCGATGAGGTTAGTCAGCTGCCGCGCGAGTATCCCGGCTGGATGCTGGCTCTGCAGGGCGGCTATCGGGCGGCAGCGCCGACGCGCGACTAGGCTAGCTTGCCAGCGTTCGCCTGACCTCGGCCGCAATCGCAAGCGATGCCGTCAGGCCAGGTGACTCGATGCCAAACAGGTGCACCAGCCCGGCGATACCGTGCTGCCTGCTGCCATCGATTCTGAAATCGGCAGATTCGCCCGGGAGTGTCTCGAGTTTTGGCCTGATGCCGGCATAGGATGGTGCCAGACGTGCCTCATCGATGCCCGGCCAGTAGGCCTTGATGCGCTTTGCGAATTCTTCGCGGCGTGTGTCGTCTACGCGGTAATCAAGCGTCGTGGTCCACTGCACGTCCGGGCCGAATTTGGCCTGGCCTGCCAGATCGATGGTCAGGTGAACACCAAGGCCTCCGGCTTCGGGCACCGGATAGATGAGATGGGAGAACGGGCACTTGCCGGTGAGGGAGAAATAGTTGCCTTTGGCCAGCAGTTGCCGCGGGATCGTGGCCGGGTCGGTGCCGATCGCGTGCGCCACTTGCTGCGCGTACAGCCCCGCCGCGTTGACCACCGTATGCGCCGTCAGCTGGATCGGCTGCTCGCCGCCCACGCTGAGCGAAATGCTGTGGTCAGCGACTGCGCCTGCCACCACCTTGCTTCTTAGTGCCAGCACCGCGCCGTGGCGTTCTGCATCGCCTTGCAGCGACAACATCAGCGCATGGCTGTCGACAATCCCGGAAGAGGGGCTAAACAGGGCCGCCTGACAACGCAGTTGCGGTTCCTTTGCAAGCGTCTGGTGCTGGTCGAGAAGGTCCAGATCGCGCACCCCGCACAGTTCTGCGTTGCGCCTGATGGATGCCAGCTGAGCCGCCTGCGTCGCGTCGCTTGCCACAATCAGCTTGCCGCACCGTCTGTGGGCCAGATTGCGCTCTGTCAGGTAGCGGTACAGCAGTTCGCGGCCTTCGACACAAAGGCGCGCCTTGAGACTTTGCGGCGGGTAGTAAAGCCCGGCATGAATCACTTCGCTGTTGCGCGAACTCACGCC
>CAZZVZ010000107.1:0-9024 GCA_964657655.1 Gammaproteobacteria bacterium
GAGGAGCCGATGAAAGGCACGGCAATGGCGATCGGTCCACGCCATCATGGGCGCGACACTGACGGCAAGAGGAGCGGCTTTCATGGCCGCCATTTTAACTCGCCGCAGCGCGCCTTCGCTGGTTCACGGGTCGACGCGCAACACCACTTTACCCATCGGGTGCTTTTTCTCGACCGTCTCGAGGGCGTCTTGATACTGGTTCAGCGAAAACTCTGCCATGACCAGTGGCTTCACACGGCCATCATCGATCAGGCGCGCAATGCGGGTCAGGTGCTGGCGATTGGGCTGGGTGGTAAAGCGCATGGCACGCACACCGTACTTCTTGGCCAGCTCGCGACTGGGCTCGTCCAGGGTCGATACCAGAATGCCGTTCTTTCGCAAAGTGGCAAATGACGCGTCGCGCGTCTCGCCGCCCACCAGATCGAGCACCACGTCCATGTCCTTGAAGAATTCCGCGAATGACTGGCGCTTGTAGTCGATCACATGATCGGCACCGAGCCCTTCAACCAGCGTCACGCCGTCACCCGAGGCCGTGGCGAACACTTTGGCACCGCAGGCATGCGCAAACTGGACGGCGAAATGGCCGACGCCACCCGAGGCCCCGTGGATCAGCACGCGCTGGCCACGGCCCAGCCCGCCATGGGTGAACAGGCCCTGCCAGGCTGTGGTCGCGGCGAGCGGTACGCTCGCGGCGGCCGTGTAGTCGATGCTGCGCGGTCGCTGGGCGCAGTGCGCCGCCTTGGCGATTGCATAGTTGGCATAGCCCCCCTGATCGAAGGGCAGATTTACGTACACTTCGTCCCCGACCGAGGCATCGAAAGTACCAGGTCCGATCGCATGGATCTTGCCGGCCACGTCACGGCCCAGGGTAAGCGGCAGATTGTCGGCCTTGACCAGCGGGAACTGGCCTTCGCGTGTCTTGAAATCGACCGGGTTGACGCTCGCTGCCTTGACGCAGATCAGAACCTCGCCGTTACCTGGAACGGGAACCTCGACGTCTTCGAAGTGCATTACGGCCGGTCCGCCGAATTCATGGATGCGTACTGCCTTCATAGCAATCTCCTTTAGGGTTCCTGTGCAGACCCCCATGCGAGCGGGCAAGTTCCGCTCCTGTCAAAGCCCGACAAGTCACGCTACCATTCGTTACACAAGGAGACCCCAATGCACTGGCTGACTTTCATTTTTGGTTTTCTCGCGATTTACTGCGGCGCTGGATTCTTCTATTTTCTGGGCACCGGCGGCTACAGCGAGGCGCACGACGCGATGCTGATGTCAGGCATTGGCGTGGTGGTCTTCGCACTTGCATCCTTCATCAACCAAAAGCGTCATTCGTATTCAAGAAAACGGGCGCAATTGGCCTCTGGCAGCGGCGAGGCGAGCAGCAAGTAGCGGGCGCATTGCCTTGCCCTGCACGCGAGGCGGCAGGGGCACGATATGGCACAGGAGAGTCGACCCGCAAGTCCGGTCGAGGACGCGATTTTGTGATCGGCAATCGCGGCTTGATGCTTTCAGCACAGCCCGGCTGCCGCACGGGGTGGCAGCCGGTCTTGCAGCGCTACGAGAAGCTCTAGGCCGCTTCGCGCATGGCACGCTTGCGCTCGTGTTCCTTCAGGTAGCGCTTGCGCAGCCGAATGCTCTGCGGCGTGATCTCGACCAGCTCGTCGTCAGCGATAAATTCCACTGCATATTCGAGGGTCAGCTGGATTGGCGGAATCAGGCGCACTGCTTCATCGGTACCCGAAGCACGTACGTTGGTGAGCTGCTTGCCCTTGATCGGATTGACCACCAGGTCATTGTCGCGACTGTGGATGCCGATGATCATGCCTTCGTAGACAGGGTCTCCAGGGACCGAGAACATGCGGCCGCGATCCTGCAGCTTCCACAATGCGTACGCCACCGCTTCACCATCGTCCTGGCTGATCAGAACACCGTTGCGACGCTCCGCCATTTCGCCGCCCTTGACCGGGGCGTATTCATCGAAAATGTGGCTCATCAGGCCCGTGCCACGTGTGAGCGTCATGAATTCGCCCTGAAAACCGATCAGCCCACGTGCTGGAATGCGGTACTCAAGCCGCACGCGGCCCTGCGCATCGGATTGCATATCCTGCAGGTCCCCACGACGACGACCCAGCTCTTCCATCACCGCACCCTGGTTGGCCTCTTCCACATCAACGCTGAGCAGCTCGATCGGCTCGCATTTCTCGCCGTTGATTTCCTTGACGACGACACGCGGGCGGGACACTGCGAGCTCGTAGCCTTCGCGGCGCATGTTCTCAAGCAGAATCGTCAGATGCAATTCGCCGCGGCCGGACACTTCAAAGATGGTTTCGTCACCGGTGTCGGCAACACGCAGCGCAACGTTGGACTTCAACTCGCGGTTCAGGCGCTCGCGGATCTGGCGGCTGGTGATGAACTTGCCTTCGCGGCCCGCCAGGGGCGAGGTGTTGACACAGAAATTCATGTTGAGCGTAGGCTCATCGACGCGCAACAGCGGCAGCGCGTCGGGGTGTTCCGGATCGCACACGGTCGAGCCGATACCGATTTCCTCAATGCCGTTGATCAGGACGATATCGCCGGCTTCGGCAAATTCGGCGATCTCGCGCTCGAGGCCGCGAAACGTCAGCACCTGGTTGATACGGGCCTTGATCGGCGTGTCACCTGGACCGTTGACGACCACCACATCGGTAAGCGGACGCACGCGTCCGCGCGTGATGCGGCCAATGCCGATCTTGCCGACATAGCTCGAATAGTCGAGCGAGGAAATCTGCAGCTGCAGCGGGCCTTCTGCGTTGTCTTCGCGTACCGGCACGTGAGCGATCACGGCTTCGAACAGGGCGCGCATATCAGTGGCAGGCTTCTTGTCGTCGAGCATGGCATAGCCATTCAGCGCCGAGGCATAGACCACCGGAAAATCAAGCTGCTCTTCGGTTGCGCCGAGCTTGTCGAACAAATCGAAGGTGGCGTTGATGACCCAGTCAGGACGCGCACCCGGACGGTCGATCTTGTTGACCACCACGATCGGCTTTAGTCCCTGGGCCAAGGCCTTGCGGGTCACGAAGCGGGTTTGCGGCATCGGGCCTTCAACGGCATCGACCAGCAGCAAGACGCCGTCGACCATCGATAGAACGCGTTCCACTTCACCGCCGAAGTCGGCGTGTCCTGGGGTGTCGACGATGTTGATGTGCGTGCCTTCGTACTCGACCGCGCAGTTCTTGGCGAGGATCGTGATGCCACGTTCCTTCTCAAGATCATTGCTGTCCATGACACGTTCGGCGATGTGCTGGTTTTCGCGGAAGGTTCCGGACTGACGCAGCAACTGGTCGACGAGGGTGGTCTTACCGTGATCGACGTGGGCGATGATGGCGATATTTCTGAGTGCGCGACTCATGTAAGGCTCGCTAATAAATGGCGCCCGGTCGGTGTCCGAAGGGTTTTCGAACACATCTCGGCATTCGGCGTCAGCCGCTGTTTGCGGCGTCGCACCATGCCTCGGGCAACCCGAAATTATATCAGGTCGTTTTTGCTAAATCCAAGATTCTTTTGGCTTTTTTGAACACCACAGCCCTCGGACGAGCTTGTGCTAGGGGGAAACTGCAACCAGGCGCTGGGGACGGAGCACCGCCTCGTGGTCGATCAGGCCGACCCCCAGCAATTGGCCCTCGCCCGCTGCCGTCTTGCCGTAGACGCGCAAGCGCGCCACCGCCTGGCTGCCCTCCTGCCAGATGCGCTGCCCCTGGGCGAAGCGCAGCGCCGTCGCGTCGTCCAGATCGAGGCGCGGCAAGGTGCCGATCAGGGCATCGATGGGCAGCAGCAAGTCACGTCTTTGTTCGAGGGACAGGTGCTCGAGCTGCTCGCTCGTGACGGCGTCCTCAACCAACAGATCGGCCACCCGGGTGCGGCGCAGATCGGCCAGGCTGGCGCCGCAGCCAAGCGCCAGTCCGATGGTCTCGGCCAACACGCGCACGTAGGTGCCCTTGCTGCAGGTCACGTCGATGACCAGCACCGAATCGTGAAATTCGATGCGCGCCAGCGATTCGATTTCGATGGCGCGTTCGGCACGCTCGACCACGATGCCCTGGCGTGCCAGTTCGTAGAGCGGACGGCCATGCTGCTTGATGGCCGAGTGCATGGGGGGAAGTTGCATCATCGGGCCGACCAGCGATGCCAGCACCCTGTCGACGTCGGCCGAGGTGCAATGCACCGGGCGGATTTCAAGCGGTTCGCCCTCGGCATCGCCCGAGGCGGTGGTGATTCCGAGCCGCAGCGTGGCGCGGTAGCTCTTGCTCGCGTCGAGCAGATCCTGGGCGAACTTGGTGGCCTCGCCAAAACACAGGGGCAGCAGCCCGGAGGCCAGCGGGTCGAGCGTGCCGGTATGGCCAGCCTTGGCGGCATTGAGCAGGAACTTGGCACGTCCGAGCACCGAGGTCGAGCCAGGACCCTTGGGCTTGTCGAGCAGCAGCACACCGTCGAGCGCCTCGCGCGGGCGCCTTAGCGCTTCTCCTTGCGGACGGCCGGCCACCGTCTACTCCTTCTGGTTGGTGGCGTTCGCCTCGTCGATGAGGCGCGACATGTCAACGCCATGCGCGACCGACTTGTCGTGCACAAAATGCAGCGTGGGTACGGTATGGATGTGCAGCAGCTTGAACAGCAGGCTGTGCAGGTAGCCGGCCTTCTCGCTCAAGGCGGCCTGGGTGTCCTGCCAGTTGTCGTTCAATGTGGTGAAGTAGACCTTGGCGTGGGCATAGTCGGTCGTCAGGTCCACACCTGTTAGCGTCACCAGCGAAATGCGCGGGTCGCGCAGCTCGCGCTGGATCAGTGCGGCCAAGTCACGCTGGATCTGATCGGCAATGCGGAGCTGACGGCTCCCCGAGGAGCGTTGATGTTTGGATGGCATGGCAATTCCTTGGCTGGACAGTCAGTGTAGCGCACCCCTCGCGGTGCACGACTGGCTCAGCCCGGGACCACTAGCGAGCTTTCGGCAGGGGCTCGCTGATGGCCAGATGTGCCGGCAGGCTGAAATGGCCGCGCAACGGTGCGACGAACCTGTGCACCTCGAGATATCCTGGCATATAGGTGGTCATGCCGGTCTGGCGCATGCCGATGCTCTGCAGGAATCTGGCAATGCCGTTGCCCGGATCGTAGACGTTGTTGGCCCGGGTAATGAAGTACACCACCGAGTGGCCACGCACCGCGCGACCGATGCTCGACAGATCCTGACCGGCGACTGACGGTGCGCATTTGCCCGACGGATAACGCGCATCAAGACCTGGCGAGGGGAAATTGGCCGGAGCGCCTTGCATCGGCACGGACATGTGAATGTCCTCGAAAGCGTGCGACAGCGGCAGGGCCAGTTCGTTGGCGGCGACCAGCACCATGGCACTTGAATCCGACGGACGGTGATCAGCGCTCGCGACGACTTGGGTGGCAATACGGTCCCACGGTTCCTTGCCCTGGTAATTCGAATACCAGGTGCCCAGAGCGATCGCATGCGCGGCGACGATCGCAGTCAACGCGCCGTATCGCAGTGTCGGACGCTTGATCAGCATCACTGCCGCGGCGAGCGCCACGGCGACGCCCGGGGCGATACCGATCAGGGCACGTGCGATGAAGATCGGCTTGACCGTCATGCTGATGCCGTAATTGAGCAGCACCGGCACCACCACCACACTGCCGAGCACCAGCGCCTCGCGCCAGCGACCCTTAAGACACAGCAGCGCGAGGCCACCGAAAACAGCAGCCACACCCCACCACACGGCGTCGAACGAGTCGAGACTGACCACAAAGCGCAGTTCATTGGCGAAGCGCCAGCCCTCGGGCTTGGGGATCCAGAAATCTGAAGAAACACCACGGGCCTGCTCGATCAGCACCGGGAAATAAGGCAGCCACAGTGCGGTCACCAGCAGCATGGCGAGAATCAGGGGCTTGAGCAGCCAGCGCGATCCCTTGTCGAACACTGCCAGTGCCAGCATCGACGAGCCGAGCGCCAGCACCAGCAGAACAGAGGTGTTGTTGGCCCAAAGCACCACCACACTGCCGACCATGAGCGCCAGCCAGCCGACCAGGCTTTCGGGCGTGGCCAGACGCAGCGTCGAGGTACCGGTGGCATCGCCTTGCGACTGACGCGCAAGGCGCGCAATGCGAAGAGCTCCGAAGGCGGCGACAGATGCGCCGAAACAGAACAGGGTGTAGGGACGGGCTTCGTGGCCGAACTCGACCTGAAACGGCGTCAGTGCGAACATCAGGCCGGCCAGCCAGCCGACACGGCGGTCGATCTCCCGGCCTGCCAGCATGACGACCAGCGTGGTCGCGATACCCAGCAGCGCCGACAACGCGCGCATTGCGAACGCGCCGTCACCAAAACCGTCGATCCAGCCTTTGAGCAGAGCAAAATAGAGTGGCGGGTGCGGGTCGCACTGCGGAACCAGCTTCCACAGGTCGAGCATCGATTGCTGTGCGTCCCACCAGGAATAGCCTTCGTCGAGCCACAGGGGCTGGCTGCCGAGTCCGGCGAAGCGCAGTACTGTGGCCAGCACCAGAACCAGAACGACTGGCAGCCAGCCGACGAAATCGAAGCCCGCGAACGCGCTGCGCTGGGTCGGATGAACGGTTTGACTCGACAACGGCTTGGCTATCTGCCCCCACATGGGTGCGGCTCCCTGAAACAAAATCCACCAGAGGATCGCCAAATGACTCGCAAAAGGCGTCCGACTTGCCGATGTAACGTTCCACCTGCCGGTTTGGTTGAATCGTCCGGCGATAAATTTTGCAGTACTTTTACATCTGCTGAGCAGAGTGGGGGTACGCCATCAGCGAGGGGAGCGCGGTTCTACCTAATGGCGTGATTTAGGGCCAAAAAAAAGGCTACGCACCGGGCGTAGCCTTTTAAGTGTTGGTTGCCACCAACGCTTACAGCGTTCGAGCCACTTCCTGGACTTCGAAGATCTCGAGCTGGTCGCCTTCCTTGATGTCGTCGTAGTTCTTGAGCGACAAGCCGCATTCGAACCCTTGCTTGACTTCGCGCACGTCGTCCTTGAAGCGCTTGAGGGAATCGAGCTCGCCAGTCCAGGTCACCACGTTCTCGCGCAGCAGACGGGCCTGGGCACCGCGGCGCACCGTGCCCTCGAGGACCATGCAGCCGGCCACAGCACCGACTTTGGGGATCTTGAAGACCTGACGGATTTCGACCAGACCGATTTGCTGTTCGCGTTTTTCTGGCGACAGCATCCCCGACATGGCTGCCTTCACGTCATCGACGGCGTCATAGATGATGTTGTAGTAGCGAATGTCGATGCCGTTGCTTTCGGCGAGCTTGCGCGCCGATTGATCGGCACGCACGTTAAACCCGATCACCACGGCCTTGGAGGCGATCGCGAGGTTGATGTCGGACTCGGTAATGCCACCGACCGCACCATGCACAATCTGCACCTTGACCTCGCTGGTCGACAGCTTGTTCATGGCGTGCACGATCGCTTCCTGCGAACCCTGCACATCGGCCTTGACGATCATGGCCAGACTCTTGACCTCGCCCTCGCCCATCTGCTCGAACATGTTCTCGAGCTTGGCGGCCTGCTGCTTGGCCAGCTTGACGTCGCGGAACTTGCCTTGGCGGAAGAGCGCGATCTCGCGCGCCTTGCGTTCGTCACCCAAGACGATCACTTCCTCGCCGGCAGCCGGCACTTCGGTCAGACCCTGGATCTCAACTGGAATCGAAGGACCTGCCTCGTGCACCGACTTGCCCGCCTCGTCCAGCATGGCGCGTACGCGCCCGAAACTGGAGCCGGCAAGCACGATGTCGCCGCGCTTGAGGGTACCTGACTGAACCAGAATGGTGGCGACCGGACCACGCCCCTTGTCGAGCTTGGCTTCGATCACCAGACCCTTGGCCGGCGCATCCTTGGGGGCCGTCAACTCCAGCACTTCGGCCTGCAGCAGCACGTTCTCCAGCAGCGCATCGATGCCCGCGCCGGTCTTGGCAGATACCGGCACGAACGGCGAATCTCCGCCGTATTCTTCTGGCACGACGCCTTCTGCCACCAGTTCCTGCTTGACACGGTCCGGGTTGGCTTCGGGCTTGTCGATCTTGTTCATCGCCACCACGATCGGCACACCGGCCGCGCGTGCGTGGGCGATCGCTTCCTTGGTCTGCGGCATGACGCCGTCATCGGCCGCAACCACCAGAATCACGATGTCGGTCGCCTTGGCACCGCGGGCACGCATGGCGGTAAACGCCTCGTGGCCCGGGGTGTCCAGGAAGGTCACCGATCCGCGTGGCGTCTCGACGTGGTAGGCGCCAATATGCTGGGTAATGCCGCCGGCCTCACCGCTTGCCACACGCGTGGTGCGAATGTAATCGAGCAGCGAGGTCTTGCCGTGATCGACGTGACCCATCACCGTCACCACCGGCGCGCGCGGCAATGCCTCGACGTCATGCGGCTCGGAACTCTCGGTCAGCAATGCCTCTGGATCGTCCAGTTTTGCAGCTGTTGCAGTGTGGCCCATCTCCTCGACCAGAATCATGGCTGTTTCCTGATCCAGCACCTGATTGATGGTGACCATCTGGCCCAGCTTCATCAGCTGCTTGATCACTTCGGACGCCTTGACCGACATCTTGTGGGCCAGATCGGCCACGCTGATGGTCTCGGGCACATGCACATCGCGCACGATCGGCTCGGACGGCGCCTGGAAATTGCTGGAGCCGTCATCGGCGTGCTTGTGGCGACCGCCGCCCTTGGGGCCGCGCCAGCCACTGCCGAAGTTGTCACCGCGCGTCTTGATCAGGCGGCGCTTGGCGGCATCGTCTTGCCAGGTTGAAGACAGCGCGGCCGATTTGACCTGCTTCTTCTCCTTCTTGTCATCTTTCTTGGCATCGCCTGTGGCTGCCTTGACGGCAGGCTTGTGCAGCGTGCCCTCGATTGGCGCGACCACGGCAGGCGTTGCGGTTACAGCGGGCACCGGCGCAGGCGCTGGCGCCTTGGCTCGCTTGCTTGCCATCAGCTTGTTGATGCCCGCGACCTCGGCTTCTAC
>CAZZVZ010000108.1:0-1660 GCA_964657655.1 Gammaproteobacteria bacterium
GTCGTTGGAGCACTCGGTCAGCGCTGGTACGACGTGACCGTGACCGGCGTCGAAGCGCATGCGGGTCCGACCCCGATGGCACTCCGACGCGACGCCCTGCAGGCCGCCACGCACCTGATGCAAGAGACTGTCGAGATCGCCTTGCGGCACGCACCGCATGGGCGCGGCACGGTCGGCAGCGTGGACGTTTATCCCAATTCGCGCAATGTCATTCCGGGCCGGGTCAAATTCACTGTGGATCTGCGCAATGCCGACGACCTGTCGCTGACGCAGATGGATCAGGAGATCCGCATCGCCTGCGAAAAAATTGCCAAGGCTTCAGGCACTACCGTCGACATCAAGCAGGTGGTTTATTTTGCGCCGACGTTTTTCGCAAAGCCGCTGGTCGATGCAGTGCGCTCAGCCGCACAAAGGCGCGGCTACAGCTGCATGGATCTTGCAAGTGGCGCCGGACACGATGCGGTCTATGTGGCCGGAAGGCTTCCCGCGGCCATGATCTTTGTGCCCTGCAAGGACGGCATCTCCCACAATGAGATCGAGGATGCCAAGCCCGAGCACCTGACAGCCGGCTGCAATGTCCTGCTCGACGCCATGCTTCATGCCGCGACTTCGTAACGCCTGTTTGACGGTTCGCGGCGTCTGCGGGCAGTCATTGCGCCCGCGTGCGGGCGGCCCGGCACGCTGGCGTCAACACTTGCTATTCGCGCTCGACGGCGCATGTTGACGCAGCCTTGGCCGCGTCGCTTTGGGGCCGGGAATAGCTCTTGCGATATTTTGCCCGCCTCCGTGCTACTCAGGCGCGGTCAAAAATCGAAGCCAGCATTCTGGCGACAGGAGAAAATTGTGGCATCCATTCCGGTGTATTCAGACGCTCATGGCGTCGCCGTCGATCACACGACGGCACATGGCATCAGCTGGTCCGGCGTGATCGCGGGCGCTTTCGTTACGGCCGCGCTCGGTCTTATCTTATTGACGCTTGGCTTTGGATTGGGACTTTCATCGGTCTCGCCGTGGGCCTACAAGGGCGTATCGGGCAAGACCATTGCAGAAGGTGCGATTGCCTGGCTGGTGTTGTCGCAATTGATCTCGGGTGGCATGGGTGGTTACCTGGCGGGGCGTCTGCGCCATCGCTGGGTGCGCGTGCACCTCGATGAAATCCACTTCCGTGATTCAGCACAGGGCTTTCTCGCCTGGGCTGTGGCCGTGGTCGTGACCGCCGGTTTCCTGGCCACCGCTGGCAGCGCCATGATGGGTGCAACACCCGCTGGTCCCTATCGGGCCCATACCCATGTGGTGGCGCCAGTCACTGGTGCGACTGCAGGTGCCACTGGTGATACCACTGCTGCCTTGAGCAACGCCAACAGCAACATGACTGAAGACGAAATCATCGAAGCTGACCGCAAGGCTGCGGCCTACGGCGCGCTGTGGCTTTTCATCGCGCTTCTGGGTGGTGCCTTCTCGGCTGCCATCTTTGGCACGGTCGGTGGCCGCCATCGCGATCACCTGTATGTCTACACTGCCTAATCGCCACCACTGACATCTAAAGGAAAATTCATCATGCGTTCACTACTTCTTCTTTTTCTCGGCGTGCCGATTCCGATCATCATCCTGATCGCGCTGTTCGTTCGCTAAAGAAAAAAGTCGTCACAAGCAAAAGGCG
>CAZZVZ010000108.1:1699-9002 GCA_964657655.1 Gammaproteobacteria bacterium
CCGGAGATCCGGGCCAGCGCCTTCTTGCGATGCGAGTGCCGGCTACTTCTTCAGCGCATTAAACGAGATGGCCACGCGCGTAATATCCGACTCGTGCGGCTCGACGTGATGCTCGAGCCAGTAAGGGAAAAGCACCAGTTGTCCGGGCTTGGGTTCAAGGTGCAGGTCGGTGATTGCATTGGCTGCACCCACGGGCAAGAACATGCCGACCGAGCGTGGCCGAGGATCGCGCAGCACCAGCGCGCCGGATCCCGGCGGTGTCTGGATGTAGAACGATCCGCTCAACAGAGAGCCGTCATGCATGTGCTGGAAATTGAAGCCGCCGCGCTCATGGATGTTGACCCATGATTCGATCGTATATTTCGGCTTGATGTGCATCTGCTCGAAGGCGGCATCGCAGCACACGCGGATCGCGGCCAAGAGATGCTTGAACGCAGAATGCTCGAGCAGATCTTTTTCCCTGCTCATCCAGCCCAGCCGATTGGAGCGCTGGGTGGTGCCAGGAGAGTCCTTCCTCATCTTGTCGATGGTGGCGATCCAGGACGGGTACTGGTCAGCCATGCCGCTCAGGTCGGATTGCCAGATGCGGGTCGGGAAAATATCGTTGCATGTGACCGAGAGATCCATGAAGTGCGGGCCTAGGAAGCGAGTGGCTGGAACAGTGTGCACTCTAGACCAACTGGTCCAAGTTGGGCCACCGTGACCCGAAAAATCGGCTGGGAAACACAGGCAGACGCTTGGCGCTGGCCAAAAGCGTTGTGCTGAAACCTCGCGCGCGGCCGATTTACACACGCGCACTCGACACCTCAGGCTCGGCTTCGCCTGCGATGATCACGCCGTCCGAAGCAGGACCGCAGAACGTAAGATCGGTACCAATATTGATGTCAAGTGCGAGTTCTACAAAAGTCAAGACCAGGTCGCGCGCTCCGGTCCAATCTGCGTCCAGACGGCCTCTATGCGCCACCGTCGCCGTCGGGTCCCGCGTATGTGAACGTTTCCGGATGGGGATCGTCCACCCAGCGCTTTTCGTCAGCAGTAAGGCTAGTATATTCGGCAGGCTCGAGCGTAAATAGATTCTGTACTGCGCAGAGTCGCTGCAGGTCTTCCAAGCTGCTTGCCTCAACTGCAACGCGCCCGGCCTGAATCATTTGCGGAAATGGGCCATGAGCGTATTTTTGGAAGATCGCCTTACCGGGGTCGCAGGCAGTCAGCCCGCTTTGTACGACACGAAATCCGGTTTGGTAAATCGTTCGCATTAAATCATCGTAAGTAAAAAAGCGGATATGGGTGATATCGAGCAGCCCAACGGGGCGATACCGGAACGTGCCGTTGGCCAGATCCTGCATCAGCAAGATGTTGCGCATATTGGGAATGCTGACAAGTACCTGCGCGCCCTTAGTTAGCATTCCCCGTATCGACAACAAGGTCTTCCAAGGGTCATAGATATGCTCAAGAACATCGAGCAGGAATACCGTATCGAAAGTTCCTACCCCGACACCTTCATCGGCCCAGTTGACATCTTCAATGGGTCTCGCAATAACGCGTGGAAGCCTCTGTGCCGCGAGTGCTGCCGCGCCGGCGTC
Organism: Gammaproteobacteria bacterium; assembly: GCA_964657655.1. Lineage (GTDB taxonomy): Bacteria > Pseudomonadota > Gammaproteobacteria > Burkholderiales > Burkholderiaceae_D > CAJCIC01. The sequence goes on from CAZZVZ010000108.1 coordinate 3,283, forward strand.
CGGCTCAATTCCCCAAGTCACTGACTCCGGGAACTGGGCCTTGATCGCTTCACCAAGTCGGCCCGTGTTACAACCAACATCCAGTGCCATGCGCGGTGGGTGCTTAAGGAACTGCAGGACCATCGGGTTATGAGAATCTTCGTAGGCTTGCCCGTGCGTGTGCACGCTTTGCCATTCAAAGTTTTTTATCGGTCGATATGCATGGATGGGCGTTAATGCCGGAGGGGATGTCGTAGATGCTGGCAAATGCTGCGCACCGATATTGATTTGGCGTCTCGCATGAAAGCTGAGGTAGCGACCAGTTGCAACAGCGAGTTGCTTCACGAGAGAGGCGATCATATTTTGCGAGAGTGGTATATCGTCGCCCTGCCGAGAAGCCGCCATCATCTCTTTCCACCGAGGCGTGGTCAAGCCATAACGATAGACACTCACCGCGTCTTAGCGCTTGCTGGTTTTCGTTAACATAAGTTTGGTGTACACCTCATCGCGCCAGCGGCCATTTTTCGGTTAAGTTCCGCCGACGCATCAGAGCCAAGGATCGTTCGCTTAAGAGAGCGGAATGAGGCGTGAACTGCTGGCTGCCCCTTTCAATCCGATTTACTTGGTTGACTTGCCCCAGACTTCGTTGTCCGCGCTTTCGTGGTCAAGCGTCGCATGCCGCTGAATGAGCCTGCAACCTAAACCTCATTGTTGCTGGTGCGGAGCAAGGTTTGAAGGCGCGATGCCGGGCCACTCTCGTGGGCCGTCCGGGCAGAAAAATTGGTCGGCGGTGGAGACATCGCGCATAAAGGGGTGGTTGAGCCGGAAGAAGCCAGTGCTGGCGAAGATTTCAGCGTTAATGTCGCGAGAAGCAGAGAAAAGGATTTTTTAAAGGAAAAATGTTTCTAGGTCTTGCACTTCCCGCCCCGGCAGGGCACGATTAAAGGTCCACTTGGGAGAGCACAATGACCGATGACGCCAGCCAGTCGCACACTTCGCACGAAGCCCACCAAGGCGTCGACAGCCATTACGAAGGTCCCGATCGTCGGCAGGCAGCCCGCAGGCACCATGCGCTCAGCGAAACTTCGGCGCATGCGTTAAAGCAGGGCGACAAGCGCGTTCGTCCGGATCGCCGCCAGGGCTAGTGTCTGGCACCCGGCGCGACGCGCTGGCTGCCATCAACCCCATCCGAGCAGTGCAGGCAGGGGCCCGCAGGGTCCGGGGCAGTGTGCGCTCGTGCACCTGCTGCCACCGTTTTGGCAGGTCCTGCGTGTCCAGTGTTGAGTTTCGGTTTTTTCAGGAACGGATGGCGACGGCGCCCGGGTCGAACATCTCGACCAGACGCTGCTTGAGCAGCTGGGGTGCTTTGTGGTCGCCCATCATGAAACGCTGCAGGTAGTAGCGAAACCAGCCATCGAGCGTGATGTAGACCAGCGTTGGATCGATGCTCGGAATCGAAGCTGCGCTCTGGCCTTGCTGCAAGTCGAGTGCGCTCAGGCGCTTGAGTCCCTGCTGGATGACCCTGATCAGTCGATCCTCCAGATCCGACACCAGCTCGAGGAAAGTCTGGTCGAACAGCGCCTGGGCGCGAATGTCATACCACAGCCGGTGGGTCATGCCGTGTTCGATCACCGCCTTGCGCAGCAGTGCGCCAAGACTGTCTGCCAGCATGGCACGGTCGGTGGCCGCCACGATGCAGGCTTCGACATGCTGCAGGAAAGCCTCCTTGTAGAGCGTGACTGCTGCGGCCAGCAGTTCATTCTTGTCCTTGAAGTGATAGTGGATCACGCCAAGACTCAAGCCGGAGCGGGTCGCGATCTCACGCAGGTTGACGCGCGCGTAACCGAGTTCGGCAAGTGCTGCCAGCGCGTGCTGCGCCAGTTCGATACGCCTTTCCGCGCGCACCGATCCGTCGGATACGCCCAGTTCGCTTGATCCTGCGCGTACCAGTGATGGATCCACGCGCTAACCCTGCAAGGCGTGAAAGAAAATGCGCGGCAGCTTGAAGAAGCTCGGCCGGTACTGAAACTCGGTCAAAAGTTCGCCCATGATCTTGCCCTTCTTGTTGCTGACAAACCAGGGCGGGTTGGGCAGCATCGAGAACGACAGACTAAAAAGGCTGCGCGGGAAGGGCCGAAACGGTGCCTCAGCGACGCTGCGTTCGGGTTTTTCGAACAGCAAGGTGTTGTGCACGGTGCCGATGCCGCTTTGCACGTCTTCTGGCGTGTGGCCCGGAAACGCGCCCCAGGTCGCCTGGTTCGACAGGAAGTTGATGCCGGTCCAGGTGTTGATGGCAATGCCACCGTAGCGCAGCATGCCGATGATTTGATCGAAGCGCGTCTCGCCAATCTCGCGCCTCGTGACAGGATCGATCACGATGTTGGCGCCGAGGGTGCCCGGCAGACGCTGGTTGGCGTACTGCACCGCGTTGATCAGAAATTCCTCCGCGCTGGCACCGGGCAGTTCGGTCACGCCAAGCGCCGGTCCGAACACTTCCTGGGTCTCGATGTCGGCGCTGCTGCCTGCCTGAAACGGCACATAGGCGCATTCATTGGTGGCCTGCGGCGGATGCGATTCGCTACCGCCGAACTTTTCCAGGCGCTTGGCAGTGCCTGGATAATAGAGTGGCCGCTCGGTGGAAGTCGCAAGTGCATGCCGCAAGGCTTTGCCAAAGGCATCTTTTTGCGGCCACTGGCTGCTCATGATCAGCACCTGACTTGCAACGCAGTTGAAACCGGCGTTGTGCAGCTTCTGGGTGGCGACGTTTTCAGCCTGGAATTTCACGTCCGCCTTGGACCATGCGCCTGGCACCACGATAGTGGGTGAGACGCCGCCGAGTTCGGATGACATGGGACGAGTGTTCTTCCTGGTGCCGGCCTGCTTGTTGGCGAGGCCTTCTTCGCCCGTGCCCCACACGATGGCGTCGTGCGCGGCGCCAGAGCCCGTGATGTGGATGGTTTCGACCAGCGGGTGGGTGCACAGCATGGCACCGACCGATGCGTCGCCACGCACGATACGCAGCCAGTTGCGCGAGATCAGCGGCGCCAGCGCAGCATCTAGAAACTCGATCAGGTAGTCGTTGACGGGATTCATCTTGAGGATCACCACCTCGTTGTCGACGAACAGCTTGTGCAGGCAGTCGAGCGGCGCGATTGCCGCAATGTTGCCTGCGCCCAGCACCAGCGCGAGCTTGCCGGCAGGTGCCGTGGTGTTCTGATAACTGCAGGCGGTGTGTTGAGCCAGGTTGGCGCGATTCACGCCCGGCTCCATCCACACGTCGACGCTCACGCCGGACAGCAGCAGCCGATCCCAGATCGATGCCGGCAGGACGCGCGCGGCCAGCTGGCCATTGGGCAGTTCGCGCAGCGGTACCCCCTTGAGATGGTTGCGCCCCTTGACCTTGCTCAAGGTCGCCATCAAGCCGTTGCAGTAACTCATCAGGGCATACGGTCCGGACAGCCATTCCTCGCCGACCAGCGCAGAATCGGGTGCCAGGCCTTTCTTGCTGGCCGCTTTTTCGGCCCAGGCCTTCGCAACCGGCATCAGGCAATCCTTGATCTGGTCGAGCAGGGCGATACGCTCGCTTACCGTCGTCTTGCACCAGCTGTCCTTGGCAGCCTCGAGCGACTGCAGGGCGGTCTCGATTTCGGCGTTGGACAAGGCGGGATTGGTGACGTCGTTCATGTTGCCTCGTGGGTGGCAGTGGCCATGCCTGCATGGGCGACTGGCATTGGTGGGGCGGCTACAGCGAGGACCGCAGCGCTGCTGTCTTTGTTGGCCGCTGCAGCGCGCATCCATTCTGCGGCACGCTCAGCGATCATGATGGTGGCAGCGTTGGTGTTGCCGCCGATCAGGGTGGGCATGATCGAGGCGTCGACCACGCGCAGACCTTCGATACCATGCACACGCAGCTGTGCATCGACCACGGCATCTGCACCGGTACCCATCTTGCAGGTGCCGACCGGGTGATAGATGGTGTCGGCACGCGCGCGGATGTGCTGCATCAGCTCGGTGTCAGAGGTGACACCGTCGAGGTAGATCTCCTGATGCAGATATTTGGCGAGCGGTGCTGCGCGCATGATGTTGCGTGCCTTTTTCACGCCCGCCAGCAGCTTGTAGGCATCGCGGTTGTCAGACAGATAGCGCGGATCGATCCTCGGCGCAGACAGTGGATCGGCGTTCTCCAGCGTGACCGTGCCGCGACTCCTGGGCCGCAGCACGCACACGTGGCACGAATAGCCATAGCCCATGTGCAGTTTTCTTGCGTGATCATCGACGATCGAAATCACAAAATGCAGCTGGATGTCGGGCCGCGCCTCGGTCGGCTCCGTCTTCAGGAACGCGCCGCCTTCGGCGAATGGTGTGGCGATCAGGCCCTTGCCGCTCCTGCCCCATTGCGAGATCGCGCGCAGCAGATTGAGGGTGCCGGCAGCGCCCAGCCCGAACAGATCGGTCTCTTTGGACTTGTAGCTCAGGGTGAAATCGAGATGGTCCTGCAGGTTCTTGCCCACGCCATAGAGTGAATGCTCGACCTTGATGCCGTGCGTCTTCAACTCATCGGCATCGCCAATGCCTGACAGCAGCAGCAGGTGCGGCGAGTTGAAGGCCCCGCCGCACAGCGCCACCTCGCGTCTGGCCTGCAACACCTGGCGTTTGCCGTTCGAGAGGACTTCGACGCCGACCGCCCGCTTGCCTTCGAGAACGATTTTGAGCGCGCGCGTATTGGTCAGGACCGTCAGGTTGTTGCGATCCATCACCGGATGCAGATAGGCCGCCGCCGCCGAGCAGCGCTCCCCGTTCCTGGCACCGCTGTGGAACTGGGTCACCTGGTAGAGGCCGACACCTTCTTGCTTGGGACCGTTGAAATCATCGTTGCGCGGCACCCCGGCTTGAACCGCCGCCTCGACGAATGCGTTGGCGATCGGACGCGGGCTCTGCTGTTCGCCCACCTGCAGCGGGCCGCCGGCGCCGTGCAGGTCGGAAGCACCACGCTGATTGTTCTCGGAACGCTTGAAGTAGGGCAGCACATCGCTGAACGACCAGCCGCTGCAACCCATCTTGGCCCAATCGTCATAGTCAGTGCGGTGGCCGCGGATGTAGAGCATGGCGTTGATTGCGCTCGAACCACCCAGCGCCCGGCCGCGCGGCTGGTAGCCGCGTCGTCCATTGAGCCTTTCCTGAGGCACGGTCTGGTAGGCGTAGTTGCTGATCTTGGGGCGACCAGGAAGCATGGCGACGATGCCGGCGGGCGCACGGATCAAGAGATGTTTGCCGTCGCCGCCGGCCTCGATCAGGCACACCGTCACGGCGGCATCTTCGCTCAATCGTGCGGCCAGCGTGGCCCCACCCGAACCGCCGCCCACCACGATGTAGTCGTACACGGGTTGTCTCCTTGATCGTCTCTGATGGTGGGGATCTTCGTCCCACAATTTTGTGCACTCTACTGTCGATCTGGACAGTTGTCCATACGGCGTGCAGCACGGGCGACCGCGGCGCGTTGCAACCCGTCGTCGCAGGTGTTCCTTGCACAATGTTTTTCGCGTTGGTCAATACAGGCGGTCGGCCTGTTGCATTGTTTTTGACGCCGGCGCGAGACAGCGCTGCGTTTCCTTAGTATTTCTATACAGCCGACCGTCGGAGAGGCAGCATTTTGCAGCTGAACATCAGGGCACGAGCCCCGCCCGACGTCGTCCTGCCGCTGTTGCGGCCGGCCTTGATCTATGGCGCGGGTGTCGTGGCGC
>CAZZVZ010000109.1:0-8985 GCA_964657655.1 Gammaproteobacteria bacterium
AGCACGTAATCCTTGTTGGGACCGCAGCCACGCCCTTCCTTGATTTCCTGATCCATCGAGCGCGACACAAAGTCGCGCGGCGCCAGGTCCTTGAGCGTAGGCGCGTAGCGTTCCATGAAACGCTCACCTTCGGAATTGATCAGGATGCCACCTTCACCACGCACCCCCTCGGTGATCAGCACACCGGCACCGGCCACGCCAGTGGGGTGGAACTGCCAGAACTCCATGTCTTCGAGTGCGATGCCAGCGCGCGCGGCCAGTCCCATGCCGTCGCCGGTGTTGATGAAGGCGTTGGTCGATGCGGCCCAGATACGCCCGGCGCCACCGGTTGCAAGCAGCGTGGTCTTGGCTTCCAGAATCATCAGTTCGCCAGTCTCCATCTCGAGAGCCACCACACCCACCACCGCACCTTCGGCGTCGCGAATCAGGTCGAGCGCCATCCACTCGACGAAGAACTGGGTGCGCGCACGCACGTTGCGTTGATAGAGGGTATGCAGCAGCGCATGACCGGTGCGATCGGCAGCAGCGCAGGCGCGCGCCACCGGCTTCTCGCCAAAGTGGGCCGAGTGACCGCCAAACGGACGCTGATAGATGGTGCCGTCGGAATTGCGGTCGAACGGCATACCGAAATGTTCCAGTTCGTAGACCACGTTGGGCGCTTCGCGGCACATGAATTCGATCGCATCCTGGTCGCCCAGGTAGTCCGAACCCTTGACGGTGTCGAACATGTGCCAGTACCAGTTGTCCTCGCTCATGTTGCCAAGCGAAGCGCCGATTCCCCCCTGGGCGGCAACGGTGTGCGAGCGGGTTGGAAATACCTTGGAGAGGACTGCCACCGACTGGCCGGCTTCTGCCAGCTGCAGCGCGGCCCGCATGCCGGCGCCACCGGCACCGATGATGACCGTATCGAAACGGCGCTTGAGCAACGAACTCTTGATTTCAGCCATGGTGTTACACGCTCCAAAGGATCTGCAGCGCGTAGCCCGCGCAGCCGACCAGCCAGATGATTGTCAGGGTTTCGCAGATCAGGCGAATTGCAGTACCGCGCAGGTAGTCCATCCAGATGTCGCGCATGCCGATCCAGGCGTGATAGAACACCGACAACAGCGCGATGAAGGTCGCCACCTTCATCCACTGAAAGCTGAACAGATGCGCCCAGCCGTCATAGCTGAAGTCGCGCGCGCTCAGGAACGAGGCGATCAGAATGATGGTGTAGACCGCCATCACCACGGCCGTGATGCGTTGCGCGAGCCAGTCACCCATGCCGTAATGGGCGCCGACCACGAGGCGCTTGGAACCGGTACCAGGAGTCGACATGATCAAAACGCTCCAAAAAGTTTCAGTGCGACAACAAGCGTCAGCGGCAGCGAGATGGCGAACACCACGATGGAGGACTTGAACGCCACCTCCTTGTCGAGTCCGACGTGCAGATCCATCACCAGGTAGCGCACGCCAGCGATCAGGTGATGCAGGAACGCCCAGCTCAGACCGAGGATGACGATCTTCACGTACCACAGGCCGACGATATTGCGAAAAAGGTGGAAGCTGATCTCGGAGGTCAGGCTCTTGCGAAACAGGTAGAGCAGGAACGGCAGAAACAAAAACAGCGCCGCGCCACTGATGCGATGCAGGATGGAAAGTTTGCCGGCCAGCGGCAGCCGATAGGTCAGGAGCTGCGACAGCGACAGATTACGGTAGACCTTGCGGTCAACTTGAGTGAGCTCAGACATGCGGTTTCCTAGGATGTGCTTGTTCGTTTTGCGAGGAACTATGGGTGTCTGACATTGGCGCGTCGCCGAAGACGGCGTGACAGGTGGCATGCATTGAGACCAATATTTTCACCTATTTTTTCGCGATGCACACGCAATGCGTGCGGCGCTGCACTTTTTCCGGGCTATCCAAGCGTGTTCTCATAGTAATTGTGCGTGGTGACATAAAGCCCGCGTCTGACCTCCACCGGCCGCTCGCCATAGGTCAGTGACACGCGTTCGACACTCAACAGCGGCGAGCCTTCCTCAACCGCGAGCAACGTCGCGCTCGAGCGATCCGCCGCCACGGCGCGCAGCTTCTCTGTGGCCGACACCATGCGTACACCGAACTCGGATTCGAACAGGCCGTACATCGGACCCTTGTAGTCGGCTAGGCGCTCGGCGGTCAGACCCTTGAACAAGGCACCGTGCAGCCAGATTTCATCGAGGACCGTCGGACGTGCGTCAAACAGCAGCAGCCGTCTGACCATCACCACTGCGTCGCCCGTCTTGATGTCGAGCTGGCGCGCCAGTTCGCTCGGGGCACGCACCCGTCGGCACTCGAGGAAGCGGCTCTCCGGATGCGCCGGCTCCTGGTCATCGGCCACCAGGCGCAAGAAGCGGAACTGAGCGCGCGGCTCGTGATGGGTGGCAACAAAGGTGCCCTTGCCCTGGCGCCTGGTGAGGATATTCTCGGCGGCCAGCTCGTCGATGGCTTTGCGCACCGTGCCCTGGCTGACCTTGAAACGCGCCGCCAGTTCGATCTCGCTTGGGATCATTTCGCCCGGACGCCACTCGCCTTCACCCAGGCGCCGTGTGATCAGCTGCTTGATCTGCTGGTACAGCGGGCTGAAAGTCGCAGCGCTGGAAGACGAGCCGGAAGATGGAGCAGCAGGCGGTGACGCAGGAGCAGGCATGCCAGCATTGCAGCACAAAGCACTGCCGCGAGTCCAGTTATCCGTTTTAAGTCTTATATAAGATATAAGACATTATTGACAAATATACCCTGCCCGGCCTAGACTTCAACCTCAACACCGCTCGCGCGGCAGTACAATGTTGCCCACAAAAAAACCTCGCCTCGCCGCCGCCCAAATGATTGTCCGTCAGGGTGCGGTCCAACCTTCCTGGAGAAATTGATGAGTAAACCTGCCAAGCGCGTTGCAGTCACAGGCGCTGCCGGTCAGATCGGCTATGCCCTGCTGTTTCGTATCGCCAATGGCGACCTGCTGGGCAAGGACCAGCCGGTCATCTTGCAGCTGCTCGAGATTCCAGACGAAAAAGCCCAGAAGGCCCTGAAGGGCGTGATCATGGAGATCGAGGACTGCGCATTCCCGCTGCTGGCCGGCGTGGTCGCAACCGGCGACCCGCTGGTCGCCTTCAAGGACGCCGATGTCGCCCTGCTGGTCGGTGCCCGTCCGCGCGGCCCAGGCATGGAGCGAAAAGACCTGCTGGCTGCCAACGCGCAGATCTTTACAGCACAGGGCAAGGCACTCAATCAGGTCGCCTCGCGCGACGTCAAGGTGCTGGTGGTCGGCAATCCGGCCAACACCAACGCCTACATCGCCATGAGATCGGCCCCTGACCTGCCGCGCGAGAACTTCACTGCGATGCTGCGCCTCGACCACAACCGGGCACTGTCGCAGCTGGCCGCCAAGACCAACAGCAAGGTTGCCGATATCGAGAAGCTGGTGGTGTGGGGCAACCATTCGCCCACCATGTATCCCGACTACCGCTTTGCCACCGTCGCCGGCAAGCCGCTGGCGCCGCTCATCACCGATGCGCCGTGGAACAAGGACACCTTCATTCCGACCGTGGGCAAGCGCGGCGCGGCCATCATCGAAGCGCGCGGACTGAGTTCGGCTGCGTCGGCTGCCAATGCAGCCATCGACCACGTGCATGACTGGCTGCTCGGCAGCAACGGCAAGTGGCTCACCATGGGTGTTGCCTCCGATGGCAGCTATGGCATTCCGAAGGATGTGATTTACGGTTTTCCGGTCACCACGGAAAACGGCAAGTGGACCATGATCAAGGATCTCGAGATCGACGCCTTCAGCCGCGAGAAGATGGATGCCACCTTGAAGGAACTGCAAGAAGAGCAAGATGGCGTGAAACATCTGCTTGCCTGAGTGAGCCAAGGCGGCTCGTCCACCGACGGGCTGCTGTTGCAAAAAGGATCCGAGGAAATGACTGAGAACACTGCTGGCGGCCGTTTTCGCGCCGCGATGCGGCAAGAAGAACCGCTGCAGGTCGTGGGCGCCGTGAATGCCAATCACGCGCTACTTGCCAAGCGCGCCGGTTTTCGCGCCATCTATCTTTCTGGCGGCGGTGTCGCTGCCGGCTCGCTGGGTCTTCCCGATCTCGGTATTTCGGGTCTCGAAGACGTGCTGATCGATGTGCGTCGCATCACCGACGTGTGCGACACACCGCTCTTGGTTGACGTCGATACCGGATTTGGCGCATCCGCCTTCAACGTGGCGCGCACCGTGCGCTCGCTGATCAAGGCTGGCGCTGCTGCCATGCACATCGAAGACCAGGTCGGCGCCAAGCGTTGCGGCCACCGCCCCAACAAGGAAATCGTCACGAAAGAAGAGATGGTGGATCGCATCCGTGCTGCAGTCGACGCCCGCACCGATGCTGACTTCGTCATCATGGCGCGCACCGACGCACTGGCCGTCGAAGGCCTCGATCGCGCTGTGGAACGTGCCGTTGCCTGCATTGAAGCCGGCGCCGACATGATCTTTCCCGAAGCGATCACCGAACTGTCCATGTATCGCCGCTTCGCCGATGCAGTGGGCGCGCCGATCCTCGCCAACCTGACCGAATTCGGTGCCACGCCGCTGTTCACGCTCGATCAGTTGAAAGAGGCACATGTGGCGCTGGCGCTCTACCCGCTGTCGGCTTTTCGCGCAGCCAATCGTGCTGCAGAAAACGTCTACCAGCACATCCGCAGCGACGGCACCCAAAAAGCCGTGGTCGAGACCATGCAAACGCGCGATCAGCTGTATCAGTCGATCGGCTACTACGACTTCGAGCAGAAGCTCGACGCGTTGTTCGCACGCTCCAAATAAGAAGTTTCAGGAGACATCAACATGACGCAAGCAGCAACCGCGGCAGCACCCCAGGCAGCACCATCGAGCGGCCCCAAGCCCAAGAAATCAGTCGCCCTGTCGGGCGTGGTCGCTGGCAACACCGCGCTTTGCACGGTGGGACGCACCGGCAATGATCTGCACTATCGGGGCTATGACATTCTCGACATCGCCGAGACCTGCGAATTCGAGGAAATTGCCTTCCTGCTGATTCATGGCCACCTGCCCACGGTCGCAGAACTTGCCGCCTACAAGACCAAGCTGCGCTCCCTGCGCGGTCTGCCTGCCAGCGTCAAGGCAGCGCTCGAATGGCTGCCCGCGGCCTCGCACCCGATGGACGTGATGCGCAGTGGCGCATCGGCCATGGGTTGCGTGCTGCCGGAAAAAGATGACCACAATCTGCCTGGCGCGCGCGATATTGCCGACCGGCTGATTGCCTCGTTCGGCTCGATGCTGCTGTACTGGTTCCACTACGCGCACAACGGCAAGCGCATCGATGTCGAGACCGACGATGATTCGGTGGGCGGGCATTTCCTGCATCTGCTGCATGGCAAGCCGCCCAGCGCCGCCTGGGTCAGGGCCATGCATACCTCGCTCAACCTGTACGCCGAACACGAGTTCAACGCTTCGACCTTCGCCGCACGCGTGATCGCGGGCACCGGCAGCGACATGTTCTCGGCCATCACCGGCGCGATCGGCGCCCTGCGCGGACCCAAGCACGGTGGCGCCAATGAATTCGCCTTCGAAGTGCAGAACCGTTATGAGGACGCCGACGCCGCCGAGGCTGACATCAGGCGCCGCGTCGAGCTGAAGGAAGTGGTGATCGGTTTCGGCCACCCGGTCTACACCGTCTCGGATCCGCGCAACAAGATCATCAAGGAAGTCGCCAAGAAGCTTTCCAAGGACGCCCATTCGATGAAGATGTTCGACATCGCCGAGCGCCTCGAACAGGTCATGTGGGACGCCAAGAAGATGTTCCCCAACCTGGACTGGTTCTCGGCCGTGAGCTACTACATGATGGGCGTGCCGACGGCCATGTTCACGCCGCTTTTCGTGATCGCCAGAACAAGTGGCTGGAGCGCCCACATCATCGAGCAGCGTCAGGACAACAAGATCATCCGTCCCAGCGCCAACTACATCGGGCCTGAAGACCAGCAGTTCGTGCCCATCGCAAAACGCAAATAGCAACCGTGAAGCGCGCTGCGTCGTTGACCTACCGCCCACAAGGTTTCGCGCCTAAGGCGGTGCGGCGCGCACGGCATCTGCCTCTCATATTGCATTGCAGCAATCAAGTCGTCGGTGGTGCTTTGCCCCAACACTGTCCCGCGGCTTACTCGCTTGGCCGCACGATTAGTCGCATAATTCGCGCAACGCGCGCCTTTTGCATCAACTCCCCATGCAGCCTTGTGAGCGCGCGGCCGAAAGGGAGAGAGCTGGATGAACGACAAGGAGATCTATGCAAAAACCGACGCGGGTCGCGAAGAGATGCGAACGCGCGCTTTGCAGCTCTCGGGCGCATTGCGCAACGTCCTGTTGCTGGTGGATGGCAATCGCACGGTCGCCCAGCTAAAGGAACTCCAGGCCGGCGGCAAGGCGCCGCCGGATGCGCTCGAACAGTTGCTGTCGATGGGGCTGATCGAGGTGCTGGAGAGCAGTGTCCAGCCAGCAGCCGAGCCAGCGCCTGCGCCGCCTGCCGTCGCGCTGGTCGCTCCACCGCGCGACATGCCTTTGCTCGAGCCCGAAGCGCCGCAGACTGGCGCCGAGCCCGCGCCTGTAGCGGCGCGCGACGAAACCCAGCCGCAGCGCTTCGACCGGCTCTACACGCTGATGAACGAACTGGTGAGCGACTATCTGGGTCTGCGCGGTTACTTCATGCAGCTCAAGATCGAAAAATGCTCCAGTGCCGAGGAATTGCTGGCCCTGCAAAACGAACTGGGGGCAGCGCTCGCCAAGGCGCACGGCAAGGAAGTCGCCACCGAGCTGATGGCACGCATCGCCGCGGCAGCGCGCTAGGCACCTCTCTCCTGTCGGGTCCAGGCTCTGGACCGGCACTTCGCAGCGAACATCAGCTCTGCCACATCGCGGTGACCAGCACCGTCGTAGCGGCTCTGACTCGCCGCGTCCTTGTTGTCCCCGACCCTGTTCAACCTTCACCGCGCTGATCGACGGCGCCGAAATTCATGTCCCAGCATCTGCCTAATGTCCGCCCCGCCCCCGATCAGGTTCTGGTCGATATCGTCGACTATGTGCTCGACTACCAAATCACCTCGGCGCTTGCCTACCAGACGGCACGCAACTGCCTGATCGATACCCTGGGATGCGGGCTCGAAGCGCTCGAATATCCGGCCTGCACCAAGCTGCTCGGACCGATCGTGCCTGGCACGGTGGTGCCGCATGGCGCCAAGGTGCCGGGCACGCAGTTCCAGCTCGATCCGGTGCAGGCCGCCTTCAATATCGGCGCCATGATCCGCTGGCTCGATTTCAACGACACCTGGCTCGCCGCCGAGTGGGGTCACCCGTCAGACAATCTGGGCGGCATTCTTGCCACCGCCGACTGGATGTCGCGCACCAGGGTGGCCGACGGCCAGGCGCCGCTGACCATGAAGAGCGTGCTGACCGCCATGATCAAGGCGCACGAGATTCAAGGCTGCATCGCACTCGAGAATTCCTTCAACAAGGTCGGTCTCGATCACGTGGTGCTGGTCAAGGTCGCGAGCACGGCCGTGGTCGGCGAGATGATCGGTCTGTCACGTGACGAACTGATCAACGCGGTATCGCTCGCCTGGGTCGACGGTCAATCGCTGCGCACCTACCGGCACAGTCCCAACACCGGCTCGAGAAAAAGCTGGGCTGCAGGCGATGCCACCTCCCGCGCGGTGCGCCTGGCGCTGATGGCGCGCACCGGCGAGATGGGCTATCCGTCCGTGCTGACAGCCAAGACCTGGGGCTTCTACGACGTGCTGTTCAAGGGCAACTCCTTCAAATTCCAGCGTCCCTATGGCAGCTACGTGATGGAACACGTGCTGTTCAAGATTTCCTTTCCGGCCGAGTTCCATTCTCAGACCGCAGTCGAAGCCGCCATGACATTGCACCAGCGCCTGATCGGCATGGGCAAGAGCGCGGACGACATCGCGTCGCTCAGCATCCGCACGCATGAGGCCTGCATCCGCATCATCGACAAGAAGGGGCCGCTCGACAATCCTGCCGACCGCGATCACTGCATTCAGTACATGGTCGCCGTGCCGCTGCTGTTCGGGCGCCTGACTGCTGCCGACTACGAAAACGACGTTGCGTCGGATCCGCGCATCGACGTGCTGCGCGATCGCATCGTGTGCGTGGAAGACCCAGCCTTTACACGCGATTACCACGATCCTGACAAGCGTTCCATCGCCAATGCCCTGACCGTGACGCTCAAGGACGGCACCGTGCTCGACGAAGTGGTGGTGGAGTTTCCGATCGGCCACAAGCGTCGCAGAGCCGACGGCATCCCTCTCCTGGAAGCCAAATTCAAGACCAACCTGGCGCGCTCGTTTCCCGCCAAGCAACAAAAGGCGATCCTTGACGTGTCGCTCGACCAGGCTGCCCTCGAAAGCATGCCGGTCCATCGTTACGTCGATCTGTACGTGATCTAGTGAACCGCCCCGATTAACCCAGAACACAAGGCACAAGCCATGAACTCCAATACCTTCGGTACGCTGTCGGACTTCAAGATCGGTCAGAAGTCGGGCAAGTTTTATTCGCTGCCGGCGCTCGGCCGCGCCCTCAAGATCGACGTCAAGAAGCTGCCGGTTTCGATTCGCATCGTGCTCGAGTCGGTGCTGCGTAATTGCGACGGCAAGAAAGTCACCGAAGAGCACGTCCGCCAGCTCGCCAGCTGGAAGCCGAGCGCCGCGCGCACCGACGAAATCCCATTCGTGGTGGCGCGCATCGTGCTGCAGGATTTCACCGGCGTGCCGCTGCTGGCCGACCTGGCTGCCATGCGTGGCGTGGCCGACCGGATGGGCAAGGACGCCAAGAAGATCGAGCCGCTGGTGCCGGTCGACCTGGTGGTCGACCACTCGGTCACGATCGACCACTTCCGCACCCCGGATTCGCTCGACCTGAACATGAAGATCGAGTTCCAGCGCAATAACGAGCGCTACCAGTTCATG
>CAZZVZ010000110.1:0-8967 GCA_964657655.1 Gammaproteobacteria bacterium
CCAGGCCACTGGCGCAAAGATTGACAGCAAAGAGCGCGGCCGCGCACAGCAGCCTGCTAGAAACGAGAGTGGGTCGGGGATTGAGCATCGGGTCACGGGAGTCGAAAATGCCTGAGGCACGCTTGATCTGGACCACCGATCAGGGACGTTGTCAGGCGCCAAACAAAAGAAAACGCGATTCAGCCGTCTAGACGAAATTTCGGCCGATACGCAAAAACAGTTCACGCACCTCAGCGGCTTCGCCTGGCGCTGCGGGTCCTGCAATCATGCCCTCGGCGTCACGCAGGGCGCTGCGCAATTCCTCTGGCGTGTGTGCCTGCAAGATGCGCTCGGCAGCATTGTCTGCCGCCGCGCCAAAGCGCGCCTTGAGCTGCAGCACAGCGCGGCGCTTGAACTCGTCGAACATGTCTTCGGTCAGCGCCGCCGCAGCGAACGGATCCTGTGCTGGTGTGGTGAGACCGTGATCCGAGGAAGCTTCACCGATCTTGGTGATGAAGCCATGCTCGAGCAGCCATTGCAGCGTGTTGGTCAGCTCGTCCGGACGCGAGACCTGCGCCAGCTCTTCCACGGTGCGCTGGCCGTCGACCAGCGCCAGGAAGCGCCGATAGCGGGCGCGATCGGATTCTGTTCCTTCGAGATCCGATTCAGGTTTATCCGACCTGGCAAAAATAAAGTGGTTTTCCATTGCTCACTGCATGCTACACATCAGAGATCGTCGAGGCGCCACGCTCGGCCGCGCCAGTTGGCTAGCACCAGGCGCTTGATGGTCATCAGGCGCCGGTGAAAAAAATGGTCGGCCCCGGGCACCACCGTAATAGTGACATCCTGCGGGCGCGCCCAGTCTAACACTGCGGCCAGTGGCACCGTATCGTCGAGCTCGCCGTGGATCAACAATGTGTCTTCGGGTACAGGCGCCGCCTCGAAATTGGTGACGGCAAGACCGACCAGCACCAGCGCCGCGGCAGGCGTGCCGCGCGTGGCGAGTGCTTGGGCCACGTGCGTCTGCACGAAAGCGCCAAACGAGAATCCGGCCAGCACCACTTCGCCCTCGATCTCACCCGCGAGCTGGTCGAGCACCGCCTCAAGGTCCTGTGCTTCGCCGCGCCCCTCGTCAAAGCTGCCGGCACTCTGCCCGATGCCCCTGAAGTTGGGGCGTACCGCGACAAAGCCCAGTTGCGTCAACGCTCGCGCAATGGTCTGCACCACCTTGTTGTCGGCCGTGCCGCCAAACAGCGGATGGGGATGGGCCACCAGCGCCATGCCGCGGGGGGCTTGCGTCGGGCGGTCGATAAACAGTTCGATGGCGCCTGCGCGACCCGTCACCAGACGCTGTTCGCTTGCCATTACGCTTTGACTGGATCGTCAAGCTTGAGCCGGTCGACCACCTTGCCGTCGCGCAGATGCGACTCGACGATCTCATCGATATCGCTATTGTCGACATAGGTGTACCAGACACCTTCGGGATAAACCACGCACACCGGTCCTTCTTCGCAGCGATCAAGGCAGCCGGCCTTGTTGATGCGCACGCCGCCCTGGCCTGCAAGACCGAGGTGCTTGACTCGTTTCTTGGCGTGCTCCTGTGCCTTTTGGGCGCCAGCGTGGGCGCACGAGGCGCGGTCCTTGGGATCGCGCTCATTGAGACAGAAAAATACGTGGTGTTTGTAATAAGACATGCGGACCTTTCAAAGCGAAAGTATAGCCGGGCCAAGCTGCCTCCCGGTCGCGGGTAATGGCACAATGCGCAGCTCAAACGTCCTGCTGCCCGAGAAGCCGGATGCGTCACTCCGATCCGAGACCACCACCGTCGCCCATGAAAAAATATTGCGTTCTTGCCCTCAGTGCTCTGACCCTTACGACCGGCATGGCTTTCGGTGCGAGCACCGAGAAGTTCGACTATCCGCAGACCAAAAAGGTCGACCAGATGGACGACTACTTCGGTACCAAGATCGCAGATCCATACCGCTGGCTGGAAGATGACAATGCCGCCGATACCAAGGCCTGGGTGCAGGCCGAAAACCAGGTCACCTTCGGCTATCTGGACAAGATCGGCTACCGCAGCGCAGTGCGCGAGCGCCTGAAGAGCCTGGTGAGCTATGCGCGTTACAGCGCGCCCGTGCAGCGCAACGGCGACCTCTACTATTTCAAGAACGACGGCCTGCAGAATCAGTCGGTGCTGTACGTCGACAAGGGCGCTGCCGGCCACGCCGAGGTGCTGCTCGACCCGAACACTTTCTCACCTGACGGCACGGTTCGCCTGTCGAACTTCCAGATCGACAAGAGCGGGCACTACGCCATCTGGGCGCAGACCGCGATTCCAGGGTCGGACTGGGACGACATCCACGTGATGGATCTGACCACCCGCAAGCCTTTGGAAGTGCTGCACTGGAACAAGTACTCCGAAGCAGTCGGCTTCAAGGGCGACGGGTTTTACTACCAGCGCATGCCTGTGCCTGCGACCGGCACCGAACTGACCGCGCCATCGATCAACATGAAGGTGTATTTCCATCATATCGGCGATGACCAGGCCAAGGATCAGCTGGTCTACGAGATTCCCGACCATCCGACCTTTTTCCCGAATGTGTCGACCACCGAAGACGAGCGCTTCGCGATTCTTTCGATCGAAGACCCCTCAAAGAACGGCAATTCCATTGCGGTGCGCGACGAGAGCAAGCACGAATCCGGCTTTGCGCCCGTGGTGGCGGATATCAGTGATGACAAGTACGACGTGATCGACGATGACGGTGATGATCTGATCGTCAAGACCAACCACGACGCGCCCAACTATGCGATCCAGCGCTATCACGTGAACGCGCAAGGGGGCGCACGCTGGCAAAGCCTGATTGCCGAGCGGCCCGAGCCGATCGACGCTGCGGGCTATGTCGGAGACCGTCTGTTCGTGACCTACCTGAAAGATGTCGCCAACAAGGTCGAGATCTACAAACGCGACGGGTCGGCCGATGGCGAGGTTGCTCTTCCTGGATTGGGCACGGCGGGAGGCTTTACCGGACGGCACAATGACCAGACGGTGTACTACGCCTACACGTCGATGAATTATCCCAATACCATCTTCCGCTACGATCTGAACGCCCGTTCAAGCTCGGTGTTCCAGGCGCCGACGGTGCCTGGCTTTCGACCCGAGGACTACGAGGTCAAGCAGGTCTTCTTCAAGAGCAAAGACGGGACGCGCGTGCCGATGTTCATCACCTACAAGCGCGGTCTGAAACTCGACGGCAACAATCCCACCAAGCTGTACGGCTATGGCGGCTTCGACATCACCATGAATCCGTACTTCAGTGCCTTCAATATCGCCTGGCTCGAGCAAGGCGGCGTATTCGCCATGGTCAACCTGCGTGGCGGCGGCGAATACGGCGAGAAGTGGCACCTGGCGGGCATGCGTTACAACAAGCAGAACGTGTTTGACGACTGCATTGCAGCAGCCAAGTACCTGATCGCCGAGAAATACACCTCGAGCAAGCGCCTGGCGCTCGAAGGTGGCAGCAACGGTGGCCTCTTGGTCGGCGCGGTCGTGAATCAGCGCCCGGACCTGTTTCAGGTGGCACTGCCCGAAGTCGGCGTGATGGACATGTTGCGCTTTCAGCATTTCTCGGCCGGCATCGGCTGGGTGTCGGACTACGGCTCGAGCGACAACGAGCAGGACTTCCACAACCTGATCAAGTACTCACCACTGCACAACATCAAGGATGGGGTCAACTATCCGGCCATGATGGTGATTACCTCCGATCATGATGATCGGGTGGTCCCGGCGCACTCGTTCAAGTACATCGCCACCATGCAGGCCAAGAAGACGGGACCTGCGCCGCACCTGATCCGCATCGAGACCAACTCGGGCCACGGCGCCTCGAACCTGTCCAAGCGTATCGATGAGGAAGCCGACACCATGTCATTCGCCTGGAGCAACATGGGATACACGCCGCACTACCCGGTTGCAGGCCAGTAGCCGCCGGAGCCGTCAGCTGCGCGCTTGCTGGTCGCGGCGGCGCACCTTGCGTGCGCGCGTCTGCGGCCAGGTGAAGAGCGCGAGGCTGAGCAGCGGCCAGATGCTCGACAGGCCGAGCGCAAGACCGTAGAAGTTAAGCAGCCGGCCACGCTGCCAGCTGCGCGAGGCGACTTCGAAGTAGGGATTTTCAGGGCCCGCATTGGTGAGCAGCAGCGCGCCCAGGAGAGCCAGTACGGCGATACGCCGGCGCGCAGTGCGGCCTGCCGCCAGCAGCACAATGGCAAGCATGGCAGCGCTACTGCAACCCGCAATCGAGCCGGGCGTGATCCAGGTAAAAGGCTGGGCGCTGGCATAGGTCAGGCCGGCACCCATGGTCTTGGCGAGCAGGGTCGAAAGCACGAACAGCACGATCATCAGAACCCGCGGCGCCATGACACGCGCTGCGTCCAGAAAAAGCAGGATGGCGGCCAGCAGGTAGCCGCCCGCCACCAGCGCATCGACACTTTCAAACCAGCCAGGCGTTGCAGGCCACATCTCGGCGAAGCCCGACTGCAGGTCAAACGCGCCCGGCCACTGTGTCGCCAGCTCGTCGAGCAATGCGCCGCAGCCAAAGGCGTAGCGCTGCGGAAACAGAATCGCGCCAAACCACAGGACCGCAACGATCAGGGCGCGCGTGGCATGGCGTTCAAACCAGCTCAGGCGCCATTGCCTCAAGCGCCCCCGATCGAGCAGCGCCTCGGTCACCACCAGGCCAAGGGCAATGCCGGCCACGGCGCCGGTCACATTGGTGATCAGGTCGACCTTGGATGCGACCCGCGTCGGCAGGAAAGTCTGCAGCGCTTCAAGACACGCCGAGCTGGCGGCCGCATAGAGCACCACCACCAGCGCTGCCGCACCATTGCGCAGACGTGGATAAACGGCGGCTACACCAAAGAAGCCGAGCGGCAGGTAGCCGAGCAGATTGACCACCATGTCGAATTCGAGCGGGTGTGGCGGCCAGGGCGCTTCGAGATACTCAAACGGCCCGACACCGATATCGATCCAGCCCACGAACGGATACAGGCTGGCGTCGATCACCAGCAGTGCGTAGACCACAAAGGCCCAGCGCGCCAGCGTCGACGGGCGCCGCTGCCAGGCCAGACGCGCGCGCGCATGCTGGCCTTGTATGCGCTCGATCGAGCTGGGGAAAGGATGCGGTTCGGGATGCACGAAACGCAATGATAGGCGAGCAAAGCACGAAAGGCACTCGCCGTTCCGGCACAATAGAGCGATGGACTCATCTGGTTTTTCTGCCCCTCCGGCCGATCTCCTCAAAGCGCAGCACATCGATCTGCCCGGGGCTTTGTTGCGACTGCTGTCAGATGGCCAGCCGCGCAGCCGCGCCAAGCTGGCCGACTTCCTGCAAAGCGACGCGATCGCGCTCGAGGCAGCGCTCGCTGCTCTGGTCAAGGGCGGCCTGCGCGTCACCGACGACGCCAGCGGCCTGGCTTGTGCGCCCTTCGTGCCGCTCGACGCCCTGACCATTGAGGCTGCGTGCATGGCGCATGCGCTCGATGCCGAAGTGCATGTGAGCACCATGATCGGCTCGACCAACAGCACGTTGCTAAGCGCCTTTCGCCGCGGCGAGACCTTTTCGGGGTACACCATCCTGGCCGCCGAGATGCAGTTGTCCGGGCGCGGACGCAAGGGCCGCGTGTGGCATGCAGCACCCGGTGCCTCTCTGGCCGTGTCATTTGCACGCGTGCTGCCGCTTAGACTCTCGGCGCTGTCGGGCTTTAGCCTGTTATGCGGCCTCGCGGTGTATGACGCGCTGGTGATGCGCGGTGTCGACCTGGAACTGAAGTGGCCCAACGACCTGCTCGGCGCCGGCGGCAAACTCGGTGGCATCCTGATCGAGACGCACCAGATCGACAAGGACGAGCTTGGGGTGGTGATCGGGGTCGGACTCAACGTATGTGCCGACCAGGAACGCGCGCATCACCTGGCACAGCGCGAACAGGCCATGCCTGCCACCGATCTGTGCGCCGCCGGTGCGCAACCCCCGGTCGATCGCAATCAGCTGATCGCCGACCTGGCGCTGTTCCTCGACCGGCGCATCGACGCTTTCCTGGCGCACGGCTTTGGCCACTTCGTGAAGGAATGGAACGCGCTGCATGCCTTCAAGGATGAACAGATTTCACTCATCGAAGACGGGGCCGTGCTGCTGAGCGGTGTGGCGCGCGGTGTCGATCAGCTGGGCCGCCTCGTGGTGCAAACGCCACAGGGGCTGCGCACGGTGGTGGCGGGTGACGTTTCGGTCAGAACCACCGAGACCTGAGCATGCTGCTGATCGATCTTGGCAACAGCCGCCTCAAGTGGCGCTCTCTGACGACCAGCGGCAGCCACGCTGCCGGCGCCGTCGCGCACGCGGGTGATGCTGTCTCATTCGAAGCGCTGATCACGCCGCTGCTGTCTCAACTGCCCGATCCATCCGAGGTGCTCTATGCGAGCGTCGCCAATGGCGGCATCACGGCCGAACTGGAACGCGTCCTCTGCCTGCTGTTCCCGGCAGCGCGTATCACCCGGGTGTCGAGCGGCAAAAAGCTCGGCAGAATCAGCAACGGCTACCGGGATCCTGCAGCGCTTGGTGTCGACCGCCTGCTCGCCATGGGCGGCGCACGCGCGCACATCGCTAAGGGGGCGCTGCTGGTGGTCAGTATCGGAACCGCCACCACCATCGATTATCTCGATGAACAGGACTGCTTCAAGGGCGGTGTCATCCTGCCGGGCCTGCGCCTCATGGCACGCGCGCTGAGCCAGGGCACGGCGCTGCTGCCGCAGGTCGAAGTCGAACAGCCAGAAGGCGAGCTGCTCGGACTCGATACCGTGGCCGCCATGCGCGCTGGCATTGTGCACGCGCAATCCGGTGCCATTGAGCGCGTCTGGCGTGTGGCGCGCCAGCGCAGCGGTGAGTGCGTGTGTGTGCTGAGTGGCGGCGGCGCCTACCTGCTGGCGCGCGAGCTACCGTTTCCGATTCGCCTGATTGATAATCTGGTGCTCGACGGGCTGGCAGCAGTTGCCGGCCAGGACCTCTAGGGACGCTTTTTCGATGCGGCTTTTGCTGATGCTTTTGATCGCGGCCAACGGGCTGCTGTACGCCTATGAGAACGGCGATCTCGGTACGCCGGTGGCGGACGGCCATGATCCGGCGCGTCTTGCTGATCAGATCGATCCGGACAAGATACGCCTGGTCAGCCTGCCCGGCAGCACCAGCTCAGGCATGCCAGCGAGCTCTGCGGGCGGCGCGGCAGGTGCCAGCGCCCCGGCGGCTGCAGCGGTTGCGCAGGCCGAGCCCAAAGCCATGGCCTGCGTCGAATTCGGTGGTTTCAATCCCGATGAGGTCAAGCGCGTCGAGCCGATTCTCGCGGGGCTCAATCTCGGGTCGCGTCTTTCGCAGCGCCACCTCGACGATCAGGCCACCTTCATCGTCTACCTGCCGCCGTTCAAGACCAAGGCGGATGCGGATCATGCGGCAGGCGAATTGCGCCGCATCGGTATTTCGGATTTCTTCGTGATCCAGGATGCGGGGCCTTACCACCTGGCCATTTCGCTTGGCATCTTCCACAGCGAAGACGCCGCCAAGGGGCTGTTGACCAGCCTGTCGCAGCAAGGTGTCAAGAACGCCAAGACCGGGGAGAGGCCCTCGACGATTTCGAAGACCTTCTATCAGATCCGGCCCGGCGATCCGGCGCTACTGCTACGCCTGGCTGACATCCGTGGTCAGTTCCCCAACCAGGATGTTCACGAGTGCGCAGCCTCTGCAGTGGCCGAGACAGCAGGTGCTGCTTCTTCCCTCGACAAGGTGGCGACCTCTTCGAGCGGCACGTGAAGCTTGAAGCGCGGCTCGCGCTCGCTGTCGTGGTTAAACGACAGGTAGTGCGGCTGGGCGCGCACTGATTCGCCCGATTCCGGCAGCCACTGGTGGTAGACGCCGTACAGCACATCGACCACGCGTTCTGGGGACGAGCGAAACTCGAACACTGCATAACGTCCGCGCGGCAGCGTCTCGGTACCGGTCACGGCGCGCTGGCCATCGGCAGCGTGCGATTCCCGGCCGATGTCGACCCGAAATCCGGCACCGGTGAGAAGACCGAACAGGTCGACCGTCGAGAGCAGCACCTCCGACGAGCTGTCGGCCTGGGCGGCGTGGCCGGTCAGGGTGTTCCATTCGCCGATGGCAGCGCACACCGCATCGAGGGCCCCAGCCGGCTTGACGTCGGCCCTGATGAAAGCCAGGGTGCGTTCGGGCAGCTGTTCGATCTTGGCAGGCACCAGACGGTCCAGTCCGGCGCCGGACAGACGCTCGCGAATCGCATTGCCCTGTTCAGCCAGCCGTCCTTTCATCATCACCTCGCGAAAGCGCGTCGGTGCCACACCGAAGTGTGCCGAGAAGGCGTGCGAGAAGGCCGACAACGTCTTGTAGCCGGAATTCTTGGCGACCGTGCTGACCGGCGTGAGCCGGTACAGCAGCGCGAACGCCGAGCGCTCCAGCCTCAGACGCTTGATGTGCTGATGCAGGCTTTCGCCGAAATAGGCTCGAAATTTCCGGTGGAAGTGGAATGGCGACAGGTTCATGCGCTGCGCCAGAACCTCGAGCGTCAGGTCTTCGCGCAGATGTTCATTGATGAACGTCGACAAATTCAGCAGGCGGGGCTGCACTGGCATGGTTGCACCTTCTCTTTCCTGAGTGACCCAGGCGGGCTATCCGAGCCACACCTAAGCCGCTGATCAACCCCGCTTGCACGGGACGGGCTCCGCAAAACGTTGCGGCCACCGTCCGTGCTAGCTCAGCATCAGTCGGAGGCGCCTGCGCGCGCCGCTTGGGCGCGCCGCAAACCTGCACGTTCGGCCACTGGTTCGAGCGGAATATAGAGCGTGAACTGCGCGCTTTCGAACAGGGTGTGAGGAGCTCCATTTGGAAACTTCACAAACACCTGGTCCGGACGCGGACACTCTCCATTTGCCGCCAG